>JBDRTC010000001.1:0-4371 GCA_043824335.1 Planctomycetota bacterium
GATGAGTCGAACCAAAATAGCTTGGAGGATCTGACCGATGCTCGTTCGAAGGCTGTTTCCGCTCGCGATTGTCGTGGTGCTGGCCCTCTGTGTCGTGGTGCCGGCGGACCAGAAGGTCCTTTACGACAAGGAGTCGCCCTACAACACGATCGTGGTGACCGAGGACGACGAAGGCCTGCGCACCCTGTGGTTCGAGCGGGGCGGGGCCCGGCAGAGCGTCGTTCGGGTCGGCGACCCGGACCACCTGGAGCTTCCCTACGCGCGGGCGATGTCCGTGGGGGTCGCGTTCGCCGAGGAGCCCAAACGGGTGCTGATCGTCGGTCTGGGCGGCGGCACGATCCCCGGCTTCCTGCACAAGCACTACCCCGAAACGACGATCGACGTGGTCGACATCGATCCCGACGTCGTCATCGTGGCAAAACGGTTCTTCGGGTTTCGCGAGGATGCCACGATGCGGGCCCACGTGGGCGACGGGCGGCGGTTCATCGAGGAGTGCCGAACGCCCTACGACATCATCTTCCTCGACGCCTTCGGCTCCGAAAACATCCCCTACCACCTGGCCACGCGCGAGTTCCTCCAGGCCGTGCGCCGGGCCCTCGCGCCGGGGGGAATCGCCGTGGGGAACATCTGGAGCCGTGGCTCGAATCCCCTCTACGACTCGATGGTGCGAACCTACCAGGAAGTGTTCGACGATCTCTACATCTTCGACGTCCGGGGCGCCGGCAACAAGATCCTCGTCGCCCTGCCGCGCCGCCAACTCGTCGAGCGCGACGACCTGGCGCGGCGGGCCAGCCGGATCTCCGACGAGAAACGCTTCCGGTTCGACTTGGGCGACCCGGTCACCTACGGCTACCGGCACGCTTCGGAAAAGAACTCCCGCGGCCGCGTGCTCGTGGATAAGAAGAAAGACGACAAGACGCCGTGAGGACGCGGGGGATGCAACCCACAATCGAATGCGAAGGGAATCGCGCCGGTGAGTTTGCGGATACTGAGGCACTGCCTGACCTGCCTACCTGAGACAGGATAAAGACATGGGAACATTCCACACAGCGTGCAGGGTTGAGAACCACGTCGACAGGTCGAAGTCTGTCAGAATACCGAAACTGTTGGTGGATACGGGAAGTGAACACACCTGGATACCAGCGGCGAGGCTTGAGAAGATTGGCGTAAGAAGGGAGAAGAAGGATGTGCAGTTTGTCATGGCCAACGGTGAAGTGGTGACGCGGAGCATCGGCTTTGCGGTCCTTCGGTTAGAGAAACACTTCACCATCGACGAGGTCGTGTTCGCCGAGCCGGGCGATCTCGCTTTGCTCGGAGCGCGGACTCTTGAGGGCCTTAACCTCGCCGTGGACGCGGCCAAAAAGAAATTGGTGGCGGCCGGCCCATTCCCGGCCGCGTAGCTTTTTCTGAACACCCGATCGGCGCGTTTGGGTTTGGGAGGGGGACAGTCCCATTTTCCCTGCGGGAAAATCGGGACAGTCCCCGAGTTATTCTCCGGCCGCTCCTTACTTCTCCGCCAATTGTCGAACCGCGGCGATGACCACGTCTTGCACCTCGGGCGAGAAAAGGCCGATGGCGAGCGTGAGGCCAATGGTCTCGTGGCCGCCTTCTTTGAGGATCTGGGCGGTGGGCAGATAGCCGAACGATTCGTTCACGTAAGCGGCGACCCAGAGACGTTTAGAGCCGAGCGCCCCTTGAATCATCGGCACGTACGCCGCGACGGCCTCGCCCGGAAGGCCCACGACGGTCAGGTCGTCGCCAAACCGCCAAAGCGCGACCGACGAGCTGTAGACGGTCGGCAGAGGCTCGCCTCGATCGAGCATTTCGAGCATCCCCCGGGCGTTTCGCTTGTGCCAGTAGGTCTGACCGGCGGCGGCCATCTCTTCGAGTTGCTCGCGGGAAAAAGTATGTGCCAGGGGGAGATCGACCGGCGCCAACAGCGCCCGGAAGGGACCGTTTACCGCCTGCAACTCGCCGGCCAACACGCGGCAGACCTCCGCCCCGAGGCTTTCCCCGTGCTTTCGGACCCACGCTTCCTGCTCCGCCCCGCCGCGGGGATGCGAGTTGGCGTCGCCGCCGCAGCCGATGACGAACATCGCCTGAGAGCCCGGGTGTCGCCCTTCGATATGCTGCTGGGCGAAACCGGCGTAGTCGCCGGAGATCTTGCGGTTCGCGCCGTCGAGCGTCACCGGGTGACAGGCGCAGCCGAAAACGACGGCGCGGAGTTGACCGTCCGGCCCGTCGACGCGCAGCACGGGCACGTCGCGATCGACCGGTCCGGCCGGGTTCGGTCCCATGCCGCGGTACTTCCCTTCCGGTGTGATGAGGCGACGGTTCATCACGAAGTCGGCCTTTCCCACTCCCCAGGAGAGCCGTCCGGGCTTCCGGTCGGCCAGAGCCCTGACGACCAGCTCGACCAGTTGCCCCCGCAGCCTTTCCGTATAGACCTCCACCCGGCGCCGCTCGTCCGGCGGTAGATCGAAACGCTTTGGATCCTCGATCCCGAAAACGGGGCCAGCGTGCGTGTGTGAGGCATTCAGCAGAATCTGGTGACGCTCAAGGCCCGTCTTCGCGGCGATCTCTTTCGACAGAACTTCCGCCAGCGGGGCCCGGAAGAAGAGCAGATCGGCAGTAACCAGCACGGCGCAGAAACCGTTCCCATCTTCGATCGCCATCGCCTTGGCGTAAAGATCGTCGAGCACCCCTTCCGACACCACCGGGCTGTAGCCGCACATGGGGATCGGCCCCTCGGGCGTGATCCGAACGGCGGCCAACCCGATCCGCCACTCGGTCTCCGCACGCGCCGCACCGCTTAAGGCCGACGCGATCAGCAGTCCGAGGAGCGGTGGGGCGATCTTCCAAAGACAAGTACGAATACGAGCGAGAGTGGTTTTCAAAGGCGTCTCCTTGTCGTCACCAGGGTGCGGCAGTGCAACTGCCGCACCAACAGGGGTCTTTCTGAAAATGCGGCAACCGTTTGAAGCGAGATTCTGAACCCTGAACCCTCAGGAAACAAACGCCCAGGGTATCCTTGGAAACACTGGCTGGCAAGCAGCCAATGCCACCCGACCGATTCCGCTTGCACTCGGGCCGATCCCCTCTATAGTAGTCCGTAGGGTTTCTCAACATGCATCCAAACGCACAAAGGAGAAGACCGATGAATCGGCAGACCAATCGTCGTAGTTTCCTCAAGAGGACCACGCTGGCCGGCGCCGGCTTCTGCGTGGTCAGCGGCAGCGTGCTGGCAAAGGGTCAGTCGCCCAACGAAAAACTGAACATTGGGGTCGTGGGCGTGGCCGGGCGGGGCGGCGGCAACATGGGCTCCGTGGCCGGCGAGAATATCGTGGCCCTCTGCGACGTCAACGAGAAGAACCTCGCCGGGGCCGCCAATCGCTTTCCCCAGGCCAAGACCTATCGCGACTGGCGGAAGATGCTGGACCAGAAGGACCTCGACGCCGTCGTCTGCAGCACGGCCGAGCACACGCACGCGCCGGTGATCGTCGGGTCGCTCCGGCGCGACCTGCACGTCTACTGCGAGAAGCCGATCGCCCACACGCCCGAAGAGGCCCAGTTGGTCCGCCAGGAGTACCTGAAGCGAAAGGACAAGGTGGCCACGCAGCAGGGCACGCAGATCCACGCCAGCGGCAACTTTCGCCGCGTGGTGGAGCTGATCCGCGCCGGGGCGATCGGCACGGTCCGCGAGGTTCACAACTGGTGCAACCGCGTGCCGCTCGGGCCGCGCGAGCGGCCCAAGGAAACGCCGCCCGTGCCGCCGCATCTTGACTGGGACCTCTGGCTCGGCCCGGCGCCGGAGCGGCCCTATCATCCCACCTACTTCGCCGGGGGTTGCCTCTGGTGGGACAAGTGGTGGGACTTCGGCAACGGCACCATCGGCGGCATGGGCCCGCACATCATCGACCTGGCCTACTGGGCGCTCGACCTGGGGATCGCCACCACCGTCGAGGCCGACTCCGAGCCCAAGGGCGGCTACCCCGAAGTGTACCCGGAGTGGCTCTCCATCCGCTGGGAGCATCCGGCCAGTGGCGACCGTCCGCCGGTTACCGTCTATTGGCACGACGGCGGCAAGAAGCCGGAGTCGCCCCCGGACGTCGATCTTGAGACGTGGGGCGGCCTGGGTATGCTCTTCATCGGCGAGAAAGGGCAACTTCTTTCCGACTACGGCCGGCACGTGCTGTTGCCCAAGAAGCAGTACGAGGGCTTCCATGCCCCAGAGCAAACGATTCCGGCCTCGATCGGCCATCACCAGGAATGGATCGCAGGGGCCAAGACCGGCTCGCCCACGCCGTGCAACTTCGACTACGGCGGCAAGATGACCGAGAACATCATGACGGGAATCGTCTCCTGCCGCGT
>JBDRTC010000002.1:0-2795 GCA_043824335.1 Planctomycetota bacterium
AAAGCCAGCTCGCGAAGGATCTCGTCATACGAGCTGTCATCGGGCTGTTCTGCGATGATTTGGGCCATCGTCTCTTTTGCGGAAGACATTTGGCGCTCCGTTTTCTTGGGGTCACCCAACATCCGAACAACTAAGCGGCGATCGCAAGGGTCTCCGTCTCGTATCCGCAGTCGCTATCTTCCACGATACCCACGTTGCCCGAAACGTTCAATCGCCGGAGACGTAAATAATGTGCAGTAAAGGACTTGTCCCGTTCCCTCAGGGGGAGGCATCTCGGCAGCTAGCCGAGCACGGAGGGGGCCTCTATAATAACCCGCTTTCCCGCGGGAAGCCTCTGATGACAAGCGTTGCCGACGAAAAGGTGCTGGTGCTCGATTTCGGCTCCCAGTACGGGCAGTTGATCGCCCGGCGGGTCCGCCAGCAGCAGGTTTACTGCGAGATCGTCCGGCACGACATCCGGCCGGAGCGAATCCGGCAGTTGGCGCCCAAGGGGCTCATCCTCTCCGGCGGACCGGCCAGCGTCTACGAGAACGGGGCCCCCAGGTGCCATCCGGAAATCTACAGGCTGGGCAGTCCCGTGCTGGGCATCTGCTACGGCATGCAGTTGGCCTGCGAGGCGTTGGGGGGCCGGGTCGAGAGCACGCCGTCGAGGGAATACGGCCGGGCCCGCTGCCGAATCGTCGCCCGCGACGCGCTCTTCGAGGGCGTTCCCGAGGAAACGCAAGTCTGGATGAGCCACGGCGACCAGGTGTCGCAAGTCTCCGACGATTTTGTTTCCCTCGCCGCGACGGAGACCTGCCCTTACGCTGCGGTCAAGTACCGCCACGCGCCGATCTACGGGCTCCAGTTTCACCCGGAAGTCACCCACACGCCGTTGGGCTCGACGATCCTGGCCAACTTTCTCACCGCCGTCTGCGGCTGTTCCCGGCTCTGGAAGCTGGGGGATTTCGCCCAGCAGACAATCGCCGCGGTACGCCGCCGGGTGGGGGAGCAGCGCGTGATTTGTGGGCTGTCGGGCGGGGTCGACTCGTCGGTCGTGGCCGCCCTGCTCTCCCAGGCGATCGGTTCGCAACTTTCCTGCATCCTGGTCGACAACGGGCTGCTGCGAAAGGCGGAGGCCGAGTCGGTCATCCGGGAGTTCACCAGTCATTTCCAGACCGACCTGCACGTGGTTCAGGCGGAAGACCGGTTCCTCGACGCGCTGGCCGGAGAGGTGAACCCGCAGGAGAAGCGCCGCAAGATCGGACACGCCTTCATCGATTGCTTCTCCGCCGAGGCCGCCAGGATCGACGGCGCCCGCTTCCTGGCCCAGGGCACGCTCTACCCCGACGTGATCGAAAGCGGCGGACTTCGCGACGGCCCCGCCGCCACGATCAAGCTGCATCACAACGTGGGCGGATTGCCCGAGGACCTCGACTTCGAGCTGATCGAGCCTCTGCGCGATCTGTTCAAAGACGAGGTCCGCACGCTGGGGCTCGAGCTGGGGCTGCCGGAGGAGATCGTCTGGCGTCATCCGTTCCCCGGTCCCGGCCTGGCGGTGCGCTGCCTGGGCGAGGTGACCAAGAAGCGGCTCGAAACCCTCCGCGAGGCCGACGCGATTGTGGTCGGGGAGATCAAGGCCGCCGGGCTCTATCGCCAAACGTCGCAGTCGTTCGCCGTGCTCTTGCCGGTGCAAAGCGTGGGCGTGATGGGCGACGCACGGACCTACGAAGACGTGGTCGCCGTCCGCTCGATCGACACCGAAGACTTCATGACCGCCGACTGGAGCCGCCTCCCCTACGAGCTTCTGGCCCGCATCTCCACCCGCATTATTAACGAGGTCTCCGGCGTCAACCGCGTCGTCTACGACGTCAGCTCCAAGCCTCCGGCAACCATCGAATGGGAGTGAATGCCCATCCCAGCGGCGAGGCCGGCGAGATTACCGTCGAGGTCCAGCATGAGGGGAAGAAGAAAGTCACGGTCCGCCGCTTCCACGTGCGGAAATAAGAAGGAAGCTGTGATCCGCGTGCCTGGGGCAAAGCGAAGCGGCGCGCCACTCTGACCCGCGGAACACCTTCACGATGACCGACAGCCCTCGACCCGACGCCGACGTTCGCATGCGGGGCTTCGCCCGGCGGACCACGGTCGCCGATGCGATGGCGTGGCTCGACGGTCAGACCGCGAGATTGGCGCACGAGAGCGTTCCGGTTCCGGAAGCGGACGGCCGCGTGCTCGCTCGGGCGGTGAAGAGCGAGGTCGACGTGCCCCGGTTCGCCCGCTCGATGATGGACGGCTTCGCGGTTCGGGCGTCGGATACACTGGGGGCCTCGGCCTACAATCGGCTGGCTTTGGAGGTGATCGGCGAATCGCTACCCGGCCGGCCGTTCGAGGGCACGGTTTCGGCTGGAGAGGCCGTGCGGATCATGACCGGGGCCCCGCTGCCCAAAGGAGCCGACGCGGTGCTCCCGGTCGAGGTCGTCGAGATCCAAGCGGATCGGATCCTGGCCCAAGCGGAAGTGTCGCCGCAAAAACACGTCGGCCGGATCGGGGAGGACATCGCCGCCGGCGCCGGCGTGCTCTCCGAGGGTCGCGTGCTGAGGCCGCAGGACGTCGGCGTGCTGGCCTCGATCGGCGTGGGCAAAGTTCCGGTGGTCCGCCGGCCCCGCGTGCGAATCGTGGTGACCGGCGACGAGCTTCTTCCGGCCGGCTCCAGGCCGGAGGGCTACCGAATCGTCGACTCGAACGGCCCGATGCTGGCCGCGCTGGTCCGGCGCGACGGCGGCGTGCCAATCCATCCCGGCATCGTGCCGGACGAG
>JBDRTC010000003.1:0-4517 GCA_043824335.1 Planctomycetota bacterium
GGAAGTTTGGCACCACCACAGGGGCTCAGCGCGCTGGGCATCCACACAACACGGACGTCCCACTCGGTGCTCTAAGGAGGCGGGAAGCATTTGCTTTCTCACCCGCGGGCCTCTTTGCCGAGGCTAGGTGTACGAGGGGGCGGACAGTTAATTCTAATCAGAGGACGGCGTCCGTCCAGAGGCCGTTTGGCAATCTAACTGAAAAAAAACGTGACCGCCCCCCTCTGTCTCCGACAAATCACAAAATGGATACTTTGGGCTATTTGAGACAGGAATCCCTCCCTTTGCCTGATTCCTCTCACCTGGCGGCGCCCGCCCAAAGGGCAACCCGCTTTCAAAGACCAACTCGCCCGATCGCCTCTTGGGACATACACTAGACTAGCGGTGGATTCAATACGATACCCCCCCCCTGTGGGGACACCAGACAACTGAACTACTGGATGGCGGCTGCGGAGACAAAGACGTGAGAACCAAGTACCTTCTTCCGTGCTCCTGTGGCGAGGAAGTGCGGGTCGATGCGAGGCAGGCGGGCCAAGAGATCCGATGCCGGTGCGGCGCCATGCTGGACGTCCCCGCGATGCGAGGACTCGCCCAACTCACCCCGGCCGGTCCTGAGCCGGATCGGGGCCAGCCAGCCCCGACCGGGCAGACACCACCGGCCCCCCAGGCGACCCGAGCGCCGCGCGGGGCGTCTGTCCGGCGGCGGAGTTCCGCTTGGGGCCCTCGCCAAAGACGGGTCTTTTTGGGCGCCGTGATCGCCGTCGCAGGGCTGACAATGGCGGCGCTCTTCTATCTCTTCAGGCCGCAACTGATCGACACCGAGAAGCTCCAACCCATTCAAATGTGGCAACTTTGGCGCGACTTGAGCCACGGGATCGACCAGCGCCCCGAGTGGGAAGCATTCTATCTGGAGAGTCTGGCAAGTTTTCGCCGGTGGATGGTGGCGTTCTTCATTCTCGCCGGCGTCGGCGTGCTCGTGATGGCCAGCTCACTGCTGATCCGCGGGAGACGTTCCCCGCGCGGGAAAGGGAGACCCGCGCCGAGGACGAGGTCCCCGGGGCAAGGCGCCGGGAGTTGAGTTCGGGCGGCTACCGCTTGCGCAGCACAAACACCACGTCCTCGGTCTCGGCGGTGATTGGGACCGGCTGATTGATCGCGTAGCCGAAGTCGTACGTCTGGACGATCTCCAACTCGGGGGTCCGGCCGAGAAGCCGCCGGAACTGCGCGGCGGTGTACGTCCGGAAGCGGAGTTCGTCTTTCAGCCGGAACTGCCGCGTGGGAGTGTAGACGTCGAAAGTGAACCCCACGCGCTCCCGCCGACGCCGGCGATCCACCTCGATCGACCACATCTCGGAGATCACTCCCAAATGCCCTCGCCGGGCCGACCACGACTCCCGATCACACGCCTGGCCTCGCGTGGGGGTGAGGTGAAGCCCTAGAACGTAGATTCCCCCCTTGCCCAGTGCCCGGGCGATACACTCCAGGTGCCCTTGGGCCTGCGCTTCCGAGGCCAAGTGGCGAAAGCTGTTGATGGTGTTGAAGGCCGCGTCTTGTTTGCGCCGGAGCCGGAAATCGGCCATGTCGCCCACCACGGCCGCCGGCCGAAAGCCTTGCCGCTCAAACCGCGCGTTGCAGTAATGCACCGCCTTCGGATTCAAGTCGTTGCCCGACACCTCGTAGCCCGCCCGGGCAAATTTCACCAGCAGGCGTCCCGTGCCGCACGCCGGCTCGAACAGCTTCCGCACGGGCCTTAGCGCGTGTTTCTGGAAGCAGGCCGTGAGGAAGTCGTACTCCGCCTGGCAGTCGGAGCCGAAGAGGACATCGTAATACTTGGGGTAGTCGTAGATGCTTCCTGGGATGACTTCCATCGCGGGTCCGTCCGGGGTGCATGGAAAGGCTGCCGGAGGTGGCGGGTTGGCGGAATCCAAGGATACCGGGTTCTCCGAACCCGGGCAAGGACCACCGCAACGCGCGCCGCGGAAGTGTCGGATCCGCATGCGACGGCAAGCGCGACGAACGGGTACAAGACACAAGCCCCCAACTTGCCTTTCCCCTAGCCCCAGTGTACCGTTACTTTGCAGGCGTGGTTTCCCTTGCTTCCGGTCATTTGCACGTCGAACAAAGACGATGAAAGCAGCCTACATCGAAGAGACGGGCCCGCCGGAAAACATCCTCTACGGCGACCTGCCTGCTCCGGAGCCGGCGGGGAGCCAGGTGTTGGTGAAGGTCGGGGCCGTGGCGGTCAATCCGGTCGACACGTACATCCGCGCCGGAATGATCCCCTTCGAGCTTCCCAAGCCGTTCATCGTCGGCTGCGACCTGGCCGGCGTGGTCGAGGCGGCCGGGCCCGAGGCGTCGCGCTATAGGCCGGGGGATCGCGTCTGGGCAACCAACCAGGGGCTCCTCGGTCGGCAGGGCACCTTTGCCGAGTACGCCGCGGTCGACGAGTGCTGGCTCTATCCCACGCCTGAGAGGGTGAGCGACCGCGAGGCGGCCGCGATCGCCCTGGTCGGCATCACCGCCCACTTGGGACTCTTCCGCGACGCCCGAATCGAGGCCGGCGAGTCGCTCTTCGTCCACGGCGGCTCCGGCGGCGTCGGCTCCGCCGTGGTGCAGATGGCCAAGGCGGCCGGCGCCCGGGTGATCACCACGGCCGGCAGCGACGAGAAGGCCGAAGCCTGCCGCCAGCTGGGGGCCGACGCGGTCGTCCGCTACCGAAGCGAAGACACCGACGAAGCGATCCGCCGGTTCGCTCCCGACGGCGTGAACGTCTGGTGGGAAACCCTGCGCGAGCAGAATTTCGAGCGGATCGTCTCGCACCTGGCCCCGCGCGGCCGAATCATCGTCATGGCCGGACGCGACGCAAAGCCACCCTTCCCCGTCGGCCCCTTCTACGTTAAGGACTGCTCGATGCACGGCTTCGCCATGTTCAACGCACCGCCGGACGAGCAGCAACGATGCTCCGAGGATATCAACCGTTGGATGACCGAAGGCAAGCTTCTCGCCAGGATCGCTCGCGTGATGCCGCTTAAGGAAGCGGCCGCCGCCCATCGCCTCCAGGAAGAGAACACGCTCCAAACCGCCGGCACGCTGGCCGGAAAAATCGTGCTGGAACCGTGAAGCAGGGACGAGGGGACAGGGGCGAGGAGTGAGGGGAGAGACGGAAGAAGAGAAAACGCCCACGGACTGCGGTCCGTGGGGTTCGTGCGGGTTTGCCGCAACACTTCCCGTGCAGAATCCCAAGGGACTTGAGGTGTCGCCGTGAACGTTCTGGTCACCGGCGCGTCGGGCTTGATCGGCAGGACACTCGTCCCGCGACTGGAGGCGGAGGGACGCCGCGTGTACACGCTCGCCAGAGAGAAACGCGGCGGCGATCCGTGGTGGGACCCCGAGTCGGGCACGATCGACTTCGGCGACCTCGACGAACTGAGCGCCGTCGTGCATCTCGCCGGCGAGAACATCGCCCAAGGCCGGTGGACCCGCGCGAAAAAGGACCGCATCCGGCAGAGCCGGGTCGAAGGCACCCGGCTGCTTGTCCAGGCGCTCAAGGCCCTCAGCCCGCGCCCAAGCACGCTGATCTCGGCCTCGGCGGTTGGGTTCTACGGCGACCGTGGCGACAAACTCCTCAACGAACAAAGCGAACCCGGGTCGGGATTCCTGGCCTCTGTGTGCCAAGAGTGGGAGGCGGAGACGGCGCCGGCAGCCGCCTCGGGCATTCGCGTGGTGCTGGCCCGGTTCGGCGTCGTGCTCAGCGCGGCGGGCGGAGCGATCCGGAGCATGGAACTGCCCTTCCGGCTGGGGCTGGGCGGCGCGATGGGCCCGGGCACCCAATATCTGAGCTGGATAACCGCCGAGGACGTCGCAGCCATCCTCCAATTCCTGCTCAACGACGAGTCCATCTCCGGCCCCGTGAACGTCGTTTCGCCCAACCCGGTGACGAACCGCGAGTTCACCAAGGCGCTCGGCCGCGTCTTCCGGCGACCGGCCGTCCTCGCGATGCCCACCTTCGCCGCCCGGCTCCTCTTCGGCGAGGTCGCCGACCAGCTACTCCTCTCCAGCGCCCGCGTGACTCCGGAAAAGCTGCTCAGTGCAGGCTACGCGTTCCAACACCCCGAACTGAACGGCGCCCTTGAGCATCTGTTCCGCACCAAGGCGCCGTAAGCCCATGTGAGCTGGACACCTGGTGACGACGCTCTGCATCGTCACACACCCCCCGGATCGTCCTCCTCGCCCTCGCGGGGACGCTCAACAGCGCAGCAACCCCCGCCATCCACACCCCCGGGCCCCACCAACGGCAGAATTCCCCACCCCATTTCCAGCCCAAAATATGGCCACGGGCCGGATGGGGGACAAGAAGCAGCCCGTAGGGTGCGTGCCAGCGCACCGGGCGGCTCGGGCGGTTCTTGCTGCCCCTGCCGAGCTTGGCTCGGTAGGGCCTGTGATTTTGCACTAACACACAGGCAGGTTAGACGTGAGGCGTCGCTTTAGCCCAAGTTCCACAGTTGTGAGCGCAAATG
>JBDRTC010000004.1:0-12993 GCA_043824335.1 Planctomycetota bacterium
CGGGCCGCCAAGGCGTGGAACCGCGAGTACAGTCGCGTCGAGGCGTTGTTGAAGAGCGTCGAGCCGAAGCGCCGCCGCTGGCTGGGCGTGCTCAAGCCGCCGGCGCTCGAAAAGACGGGCGAGATGGAGCGACGTCCTCACGAGCCGCTCGGTGCGCTCGGCGCCGAGTGGCTCGTGCTCCCGCTGGGCGGGCTCACCGCCGAGGGGCTCCTGGTCGTGCCCGCCGACGCCACTCCAGAGAAGCCCGCGCCGCTGGTGATCGCCCAACACGGCATCGGCAGTTTTCCCGAGCGGACGTTCGGCCTGATGGATGACGGCGGCGCCTATCACCGCTACGCCGAGGAGCTGGTCGAGGCCGGGTTCGCGGTGCTGGCGCCGATGAATCTGCGGACCGCCGAACGCCGCAACCGCATCGAGCGGCTCTGCCGGCTGGCCGACACGAGCCTGCCGGGGATCGAGCTGGTGCGCATCCAGCGGCTCCTGGACGAGGTGCTCCCCGACCCGCGAATCGATGAGACGCGAGTGGGCATGTGGGGGCTTTCCTTGGGCGGGCTGGCCACCATGTTCTGGATGCCGCTGGAGCCGCGGATCAAGGTGGGCGTGGTCGCCGCCTGGTTCAATCACCGGCGGAACAAGATGGTCATTCCCGACAACCGCTACAGTTGCTTTCTGGAAACCCGGGAGGAGCATGCCTTCTTCGACGGCTGGCTGACCGAGTTCACCGACTCCGACGCCGTCTGCCTGATCTGCCCCAGACCGCTGTTGATCCAAACCGGCAAGAAGGACGGGATCGCCCACTGGCCGCAGGTGATCGAGGAGTTCGAGGCGTCGCGGCAGCACTACGAGCGGTTGGGGATCGCCGAGCGGATCGAGATAGACCTGCACGAGGGCGGACACGAATGCCGGATCGAAAGCGGCGTGAAGTTCCTCACCCGGTGGCTGATCGGGAAGTCTGAATGAGCGGGTGTCCTGTCGACGAAATCCGGCAACGAATCGACCGCTGGGCTGTTCCTGCGACAGTTTGTGAATCGTGGAGAAGCTACATGAGTTGTTTCCGAAGCCTTCCGGCTGCCCTGTCCCTCTGTTGGCTGATTGTTCCGGCGTTTGGGTCGGATCCGCCGGGCGTGGTGATCGACCGGAGTCCTGATTTCGCCCGGGTGTATGTTGGGTGCCCCAGCATCGCCGTGCTGCCCTCCGGCGATTACGTGGCTTCTCATTCCTGGTTTGGGCCGGGCACTCCGAACAATCAAACGGCCGTGTTCGGCTCCCGCGACCGGGGCCAAACCTGGAAACACCTGGCCGACATCGACGGCGCCTGGTGGTCCACCCTGTTCGTGCACCGAAACGCCGTTTACATCATGGGCGTGAGCGGCCTGTACGGTCACGCGGTGATCCGCCGCTCGACCGACCGGGGCGTAACCTGGACGACGCCCAAAGACGGCCGAACCGGGCTGCTCTTCTCCGACGTTCGATACCACTGCGCGCCCGTGCCGGTCGTGGTTCACCGGGGCCGGGTGTGGCGAGCCTTGGAGGACGCCGAGGCGGGCGGCGGATGGGGCCGGCACTTCCGGGCATTCGTGATGTCGGCCCCGGAGGACGCCGACTTGCTCAATGCAAAGAGCTGGACGGCCACCAACCGCCTGCACCTCGATCCCGCGTGGCTTGAGGCGGAACGTCCCGGGTGGCTGGAGGGGAACGTGGTCGTCACCCCGGAAGGAGGTTTAGTCAACATCCTCCGCGTCAACGACGACCGGGGGGATACGGCGGCCATCGCGTCGGTTTCCGACGACGGCAAGACGATCTCTTTTGATCCCGAAGGTGGGTTCATCGATTTCCCCGGCGGCAGGTCAAAGTTCACGATCCGCTACGATCCGCCGACAAAGCGGTACTGGTCGTTAGTCAACAAGCAGCGCGACCCGACGGCCTACCGGAACATCCTGGCGTTGACCTCCTCGGCCGATCTTGAGCACTGGAAGGTGGAGTCGATCATCCTGCGTCACGTCGACGACCGGCAGCATGCCTGGCAGTACGTCGACTGGCAGTTCGACGGCGACGACCTCGTGGCCGTCAGTCGCACCGCCTGGGACGGCTCGCACAAAGCGCACGACGCCAACTACCTCACCTTCCACCGGATCGAGAACTTCCGCGATCTGACCATGGCGGTCGGTGCCGATGGAGTTCGGCCTTGAAGTCTCCCAGGCCCATCCACTGGGTCCGTTGGTCGAGATCGACTTCCGCCACGGCGACCGTGCCCCACTCTTTGGCCAGGGCGATCGTCTCGCCCGAGTGGTCGAACACGGCCGACACGATCCAGTCGGTCGAGACGTCGGTGTACGTGCTGCTGACGAGGTAGACGTGGTTCTCGGCCGCCCGGGCGCGGGCCAACAGCGGGTTACAGCCCCACACGGGCCAGGCGATCACCTCGGCGCCCCGGATGGTCAACTGCCGGGCGACCTCGGGGAAGAAGCCGTCGTAGCAGATCATCATGCCCACCTTGCCGAAGCGGGTGTCGAAGACCGGGTAGTCGTTTCCCGGCGCGACGCCCCAGGCGATTTCGTCCCGCGGCAGCGTCACCTTGCGGTACTTGCCGACCACGTCGCCCTCGGGCCCCAGGAGCACGGCCACGTTGTAGACAAGGTGATCGGCCCGCTCGAACAGTCCGGCCACGATGTAGAGATCGTGCCGCTTGGCGAGCTGGCCAAAATAGTCCGTCGAAGGGCCGGGGATCGGCTCGGCCACTTCGGTACAATCGAGGCCCGTGCCGTAGAAGGTGAGCGTTTCGGGCAGGACGACCAGGTCGGCCTTCTGTTTGGCGGCTTCCTCGATCAGCGGGGCAAAGAGCCGGCAGTTGCCCGCCGGGGTCTTGCCGCCCCGGGGGCGGAAATGGACGGTCGCCAGACGCACCTTTCGCCCGGCCGGGGTCGGCGTTTCGGAAAGCGACAACTGGCCCCAGCGAACCTTGCCGCCCGGCGCCCAAAGGAGGTGAAGCTCAACGATGAGCCGGGTGGCCTTGGTCGGGGCAAGGTAGACGTCGGAGACCTCGGTCCAGCCGCGGGCGTCGGTCTCTTTGTCGGTTGGGTGCTCCGCGTGGACAATGGGCGTTCCGCCGCCGCGATAGGCGTCGGTGATCTTGCGATTATCGTTGGGCACGGGCCGTCCCTGGTCGTCGCGCCAGAGTAGCCTCACCACCGCGCTACGGCGGGGCACGGCCACGTTCTCGATCCGGCGAAACACCTGGAAGCGGTAGGATCGGCCGCCGGTAACGGGAAACGTCTTGGTCCAGTAGCCGTCGAGCCCCTCGCGCTCGTCGGCCTCAATCACGAAACAGCCCTTTCCGTCAGGTCCGTCAGGCCCGCCGGTGGGGTCATACGAAAACCGCGGGCTGATCTCTTCGCGCGGCGCGGCGGTCTGCCAGCCCTCCGGAGCTTCCGACGCGGCAATCCCCGTAGCCCCGCCGTAAAGGGTAAACCCTCCAATCAAGCAGACAATGACAAGCCGGGGAGCATACCACCATACGGGAATACTGTGGTGTACGGTCATGGTTTTCGGGCCCTCGAGTCTCTCAGGCGTGGTCGGCATTTCAAAGAAATCAGCGATCTGCCGCCGGCGATCACTTAACTTGTTCCCAAGCTCCGCTTGGGAACACTCCCTCTTCGCAGCATTACTATGCCCTCTTGGGCGACTCGGCGAGACAAAAGTTGGCGGACGCGTGGTCCCAAGCGGAGCTTGGGACCGAGGTCGTCTATTCACTTGAGACCGCATTCGCCCGCTTTGTCTGGGGCATCCTCGGCGACATTTTCAGCGGCGCACGCATCGCCCAGTGCGGTAGCGACGAACCGATCCATCTTTCCCGCAGCCCCCTTGCGGACGACCTGGGCAACGGCGACGGCCTCGCGGATATCCTCTTCGTCGGCCCCGTACTGCCGGGCCTTCTCGACGTGATACTCGAAGCACGGCTGGCAGTTCGCCGTGACCGAGGCGCCCACGGCAATCAGCTCCTTGGTTCGACGGTCCACGGCAGATCCCCTTTCCTCGCCGCGCCCCCTGATCGAGGGGCCGCGATGGCAAACGATCCAAAATAGTTTCCGTTGGGGAAGGTCGGGTGCCATGCCCTCGCTTGCGTGGGCATGTCTCCCGGAACAAGGGAAATCGCCACATGGCCAAACAAGTTTGGCCATGCCCCCCTCCCCTCTTCGACTTTCCGCGACAGAAACAAAACAGGTGTTGGCAGGTGAACTCCCGCTTATCATAGAGGGTCGTGCCCCAACCGCAAGCATTCCGTGCGTTGCGAATCACGCCGCGCCGAGGATGGGGTGATTTTTCCAGGCCCGCGAAGTAGAATTTCCGTGAATCGGCGTGCTTCGCGGATTGGCGGTTCCGAAGCCGGAGCCTCGGAGCCAGCAAGGGAAACGCGGTCCGATATCGTGAACCTGCAAAGGAGAGCTGGTCTGATGAGCACTTTGTCAGCCGTACGGTTCGTTGCGAAGGGGCTTTGGCTCCTCGCCGTTGGTTGTTGGCTCTCTTCTTGGTTCCTGACAAGCTCGATCTGGGCGGCAGAGGTCTACCCCGGCCCGGCGCCTGCGAATTGGCGGGAAGGCGCCAGGGCGATCCTCACCGATCGTTCGGCGGTGACGCCCAGCTATGGTCCCTGGCATATCGTCGGGCCTTTTCGCCCGGGGGAGTTTTCCGCGCCCTATCCGCCGGAGACCGACGCGGCTGATCCGGCTCAAGCCGAGGCCTATCGCAGCCAGACCGGCACGGAACTCCGCTGGCGAAAAGCCGAAATCCCCGACGGGGCGGACTTTGACCTCCGGCGCCTGTGCCCCGACTATCAGGTCAACGGCACGCTCTACCTGGCTCGCACGATCACCGTCGAGCTGAATTGCGTGAAGGCGGTGGACGCCAGAGGCATGAGCGGCCTGGCGGTCTGGCTGGGCGGCAAGCCACTGGTGGACCGTGGTCCCGGCGACGGCTGGCTCGGCGGCGGCTGGGCGCCCAAGGAGGCCCTGCTCCTGCCCCTGGCCAAAGGCGCCAACCGGCTCTTGGTCAAGGTCGAGGGGCTTCACAAGAACGGCGCCTGGGTCTTTCGGTGGGGCGAACCGGAGCCGGCCGCGCTGCGATACACGCTTTCAATGTCTCTTGAGCGCACCTATCCCGAGGCCGCCTTGGCGCTCGGCTGGCTCAGGCGCGACGGCCTGGACGTGCTGAACCTCTGGCCTCACGAAAAAAGAGACGCCGAGTTCAACCAGCGCATGAAACGAGCGACCGGCGACGCCCTCCAGCGGGGCCAGGCGTGGCTGGGCTTTCTCCGTGCCGCCGGCGTTCCGGAAGCGGACCTCGCGGAACCGGCCGGTGCGTTGGACCACGTCCGAGGCTCGTACGAATCCGCCCAGGAGCCTTCGGAAGGCTATTTCGCCGCGAACTCCGCCTGCCGGCGGCTCGAGAACCTGCCCCGGGCCCAAGTGATCGAGAACTGGCTTCAACTCGACGAGCTGTCGGTCCTCTCGCCGATGGACGAAAAGGTCCAGGCTTCAATCGCCGCCGCCCTGAAGCGGGGCGAGCAGCTTCTGGACGACTTCGGAGCCCAGCTCGAAACGGGCGACGGCGCCGATTCGCCCATTGCCCGGCGGGCGCGACTCGGCAGCCTGCGCGAGCGGCTGGCGTCGCTTTCCGAGCGGCCCGATTCGGCGGCACTGCGTCAGCTTTACGTCGACGCTCATACGGCCGTGCGCGAGCTGGCGTTTGCGAACCCCTTGCTCAACTTCGGCGAGCTGGTTTTCTACAAGCGTTACTCGCCGCGGACGATGAACATTCACCGTCATCAATTCCCCTCGGCGCGTTACATGGACGGTCCTGCCCGGCCGGGGGGCGATCTCTGCGTCCTCTCCGAGCTGCGGCCCGACGCAAAGCCGAGGCCGCTTTTGCGCGGCCGGCTCGGTAAAGGGATCGTGCGGGGCTACGACCTCGCCTACGACGCCAGGCGAGTCGTGTTCGGGTATTGGAACGCGGAAGTCGAACGGCCGGCCCCGAAGGTCCGCTTCGAGTACGACTGCTACGTCACCGAGGGGCACGCCAATATCTACGAGCTGGACCTGGAGGAGGACCGCATCCGGCAGCTCACCGACGAGCCGTGGCACGACATCGACCCCTGCTATCTCCCCGGCGGGCGGATCGCGTTCGCTTCGGAGCGGTGCGGTCACAACGCGCAGTGTGACCCCAACCCTTGGTCGGAGCCGATGGTCAACCTCTACACGGTCCAGGCCGACGACCGCGACGTGCGCCGGCTCACCAGCCACAAGGACAGCGATAATTTCGCCAGGGTCCTGGAAGACGGCCGTGTCTCGTACACCCGCTGGGAGTACCACGAGCGCGGCGGCCTGCTGCGCACGCAAACGCTCTGGGTGAGCCGGCCCGACGGAACCCAGCAGGACCCGCTCTTCAAACAGCACTTGGATCAGCCCTTCAGTCTCGAAGAGGCCCGGGCGATTCCCGAGAGCAACCAGGTCGTGGCCGTGGCCACGGGCCACCACACGAACGCGGCCGGGGCCATCGTGCGGATCAGCCTGAAGCGGGGTGTTTCAGCCGCCGAGGCGATGGAGATTGTGACCCCCGGCTTCTCGGAGTTTGAAGGCGGTCTGGAGGGGACGCCCGTGCCGGAAGGAGGGGTCGGGGGTTACGGCTACTACAGCACGCCGTGGCCGCTGTCGGACAAGTATTTTCTCGTTTCCTACAATCCCGGCCATTACCCGATCGGCGGTGAAACGGCCCCGAAGGCGATCGGCTGGGGACATTACCTGGCCGACGTGACCGCCCTGGACATGACCCGGGCCGAGGGATACGGGCTCTACGTGATCGACGTGTACGGCAACCGCGAGCTGGTTTACCGCGACCCCGAGATCTCCTGCTTCAGCCCGATCCCGCTAGTGTCGCGTCCCGTGCCCCCGGTTCTCCCCGACGCGACCGATCCCCGAGAAGACCACGCCACGCTCTTGGTGACCGACGTTCACCAGGGGCTGGGCATCCCCGCGGGCACGGTCAAGTACATCCGCATCAGCGAGGCCATGCCGTGGCCCTACACCAAGGAAGGGGCCAGCCGTTACCCGAGGGAGCACGACTATACGATGAAGCGGACCATCGGCATCGTGCCGGTGGCCGCCGACGGCTCGGCCCATTTCACCGCGCCGGCGAACGTGGGCCTCTATTTTCAAGCGATGGACCAGGATTTTATCGAGGTGCGGCGGATGCGGAGCCTGGTGAGCTTTCAGCCCGGCGAACGGCGGGCCTGCACGGGCTGCCACGAGACGCAAGGGAAGTCGCCGCCCACGGCCGACGTGCTCGCCGCGCGCCGGCCTGCCGTGTCGCCCGAGCCGCCTCCGTGGGGCAACGGGCGCCCGATCAGCTTCCTTCGCGACGTGCAGCCGGTGCTCGACCGCCACTGCGTTTCCTGCCACAGTGGCGTGGAGCCCGACGGCGGCGTCGACCTGTTCCCCGGCCTCTCGGGCACCGCCCACGACCGGGCCCACTCGGTCAGTTTCGACGCCCTGACCGGCTACGTGCCCCGCTCCCATGTCCCGTTCGCGGAACGGAAGGAGCCCGGGAAGTTCGAGGTCAGCCAGCCCTACGAGTTCGGCTCGGCCAAGAGCCGGCTTGTCAGCCTTCTGAAGGAAGGGCACGAGGGGGTGGAACTCGGCCGTGACGAATGGCGGACCCTGCTCACGTGGATCGACGCCGGCGGCCTCTACCTCGGCTCCTTCGTGAGCGTTCACGACTGGGGACGCTGGGGCTACCGCCCGCAACCGGCCGACATGCAGGCGGTCCGCTCCGTCCAAGAGAAGCGATGCGCAAGCTGCCACGCGGATGCCGACCTGGCCAGACCCGACTGGATCGACCCGAGGAGACCGCAGGCCAGTCTCTACCTGCTTGCTCCGCTGGCCAAGGAAAAACACGACGGATGGGAGAAGTGCCAACCGGCGGTCTTCCGCGACACCGATGACCCCGATTACCAAACGCTTCTGGCCGAAACCCGTAAGATCATCCGCCGGATGCGCGCGGACCCGACGCCCGGCATGAAAGAGCTGCTCGCCGCCGAAGCGGTCACGCCCGACAAACCGGCCATCGCTCTCACGGATTGACGGAAACGATGAATCGGCTACTCGGCGGCCAGGCTTGCCGCGACGAGTTCCCTGTCGTTTCGGGCGAAGACGTGGCGGGTGGCGTAGGCGGGGTGCGACCAGCAGACGCCGTCGCGTCGCTTGAGCTGCGCGGTCGTGGGCTCGATCAGCTTCGCCCGGCTGATTTCGTGAAAGCCTTGCGGGGAAAGCGTCGAAATGATCAGCTCGCCCCGCTCGTTGAACATCCAGATCCGCTCGCCGTTACGAACCATGTGGATGTTGCTCCACCGGGCGGGGGGCGTGGCCGTGAGGTTCTCCCAGATGCGGTCGCCGGTTCGGGCGTCGAGGCAGCGAAGCTCGCCGTAGCTGTCGACGCCGTAAACGTAGTCACCCTGCAATAAGGGCGTGCTGATCATGGCGTGCAGGGCGTCGGTGTCGCGCTCGCTCCGGCCTTGGCGCCGCCACATCTTCTCCACGCCCGGCTCGCTGCCGTGAAGCCGAAGCATCAAGGAGCCGTCGTAGAACGCCGTGACGAAGAGGCGGTCGCCGTCGACGACCGGGGTTGGCACGTTAATCACCATCTTGGCAGGCTTGAACGGGTACTTCCAAAAAACCTCGCCCGAGGCGGGATCGAGCCCGGCCACGTTGTCGCCCGTCCAGCAAACCAGCACGCGCCGGCCGGCCTGGCGGATGATGATCGGGGCCGAGTACGACGCCTTGTCGTCGAGTGCCCGCCATCGCTCGGCACCCGTCTTCTTGTCCAGGGCAACGACGCCGGCCCCTTCCGCCCCGCCGATCATCACGATGACCAGGTCCCCGTCGACCAGCGGGGAAGCCGCGATGCCCCAGATCGGCGGCTGGGCGGCGTATTCCTCGAGCAAGTCCCTCTGCCAGAGCACGGCCCCGGTTGCCGCGTCCAGACAGGTGAAGTGCCCCATGGTGCCCAGCGCGTAAGCCCGGCCCTCGTCGATCGAGATCGACGCCCGGGGCCCGGCCGTGTAGAGGACGTCGACGTAGCGGCACTCGTAGCTGTGCGTCCACAGGAGGCGGCCCGTTTCGGCGTCCAGCGCGAGCACCCGTTCGGCCTCCACCGGCTCGGCGAGCCGATCCGACACGTAGACGCGGCCGTCGGCAACCGTGGGGCCGCTGTAGCCGCTGGAAATCGGGGCACGCCAGCGAATTGCGAGTTGAGGCTCGTCGAACCGTTCGACGATGCCCGTCTCATGCCAAACGCCGTCGCGGCTCGGGCCCCGCCACTGGGGCCAGTCGTCGGCCGCCAAGGGCAAAACCGAGCCAGCCAGCCAACCGAATGCAAGAGACAAAAGGAGCACGTTGCGCATCGCGTTGATTCCTCGTGGTGGAGTGTGTAGTGGCGACTATTACATATGCTGTTTTGTGTCAAACCACGGATGACACCCATCTGAAGTTGACTCATTCGCAGCGGAGACCTTGCACTGTAGCATTGGCAGCCTGACAACTCAAAGCCGAATAGCCCGACAAACGGGGGGAAAGCGACGCAATTGTCTGGCGCGCCTCAGGGGCCACGATCGCGCTGGCTTTCTCCGGAACGAAGGATTATCCTGGAGAGGCTTTTCCGCAACCTAGGGCGAAGGAACCTTTCGATGAGAATTCAAGTTCCCCTATTGGCCCTTGCCGTTTTGACTGCCCTGCCGGCCGCTGCAAACGACGAAACGGCGACTTTCCAGGTGAAACTCGACCTCGGCAAGGACCGCGGGCAGAGCTTCGGCTCGATCTTCGAGGCCCGAAACGCAGCGGGGCGGGTTGTCGCCGGGGCCGGATTCCAGGACGTCTACAATACGCGGTTCCGCAGCGATCGGCACACGCTTGAGTTCTTCGTTCGACCGGATGCCGACGACGACCGGTTCACCGTCACGCGACTTCCACATCCGGACCTTGACTGCGGCGTCTACCTGTTCGATCTTGACGAGCAGGTCTATGCCTGGAGTTCCGTGCGCGACAATTCGGTGCGCCGCTGGGATCCGTCATTGGGAGAGTGGCGCTCGGAGCTGCCGGCGAACTCGGGGCAGATTCGATCCGGCGACGGCGTGATGCGACTCGGCACGGGCTTGTCACCAATCACTGGGGGCAGCGGATTACCGGCCTCGTTCCGCGCGGCGATTCGGTGTTCATCTCCACGTCGGCCAAGGGCACCTACGCCTGGGACGACCGCTACACGTTCCTGACCGACGGCCAGCGCCGCGAGTACGGGGCCGTCCTCCGTTTGCGAATGTCGGGCAACCTGACCGCGCAGGTCCAATGGAAGGAGCAGCCGATCCTGCTCGAATTTTCCGTCGGTCCCGATCGTCTCACGATCCTTCAGGACGGCCGGGAACTGGCCACGACGCCACTCGAACGCGACTTCGCCGTGGATTACTCCGGATTAGACGTGAACTGGGGGCAAGGGGTCTTCGGCCCGCTGCGCGGCGACCTTCTCAGCCGGGAGTGCTCCGCCGAAGGTCACTCCACCCGGTAGGCGCGGACCTTTTCCATGCACCGGTTCGCCGTGGCCACGTCCGGCACGCCGGAGACCTTGTAGAGCACGCCGCCGGACAGGCGGCGCTCGTCGAGCTTCTCGACGAAGCGGTCGAAGCCGACCTGCACGACCAGCGGCACGTCGCCGGTCCGCCGCCTGAGTTCGTCGAGCACGTCGAAGGCTTTGGGGAACCCTTTGTCGTCGCCGAGAAAGATGGCCTTCAGTCCTTTGATGGTACACACGGCCTCGAACAAATGGCGGCCGTTGCCGTGGATGTGCAGCACGCCGCCATCGAAGCGGCCCAGGATCCGCTCGACCGGCTCGCGGCCCCAGGTCTCGAAATAGTCAACGCTGGTCATGTGGAACGGGTCGACGCTTTCGGAGACGATCCGCCCGGGAATCCATTGGACCATGTTGCTGGCCGTTCCTCCCCGAACCGGCGGCACGCGATCGAAGAACGCGCTCTGGACCGCCATGTTCAGCTCGAAGGCCAGCTCGATCGCCCGGCGGACCGTTTCGGGGCACTCGTCGAGGCTCAGGTAGGTCTTGGTGGCCCCGACCAGCTCGAAGGCAAAGTTCAAACCGTCGATCAGGATGAAATGGCTGACGCCGAACTTCCCGGCCGCCCCTTCCACGAACGTGTCGAGCTGTTTCAGGAACCGCTCAAACCAGGGATGGGCGAGGTCGAGCCGGAGCGAATCGAACCCCGACCAGTCGTCGAGCAGGGGCGCGACCATCGACGAGATCCAGCCGTTTTCGGGATGGGCCATGAACTGCACGTCGCCGCCCATGAGCCCGCCGTACAACCCCTGGTCCATCTCGCTCAGATAGGCGTTGGGGACCGAGTCGTCTTCGACCGCCGCCCGCTCCTTGAAAAAACGGTCCCAGAACTCGATCCGGGCTCCAGGCTCCGGATAGTCGCAAAACCCTTCCGAATACTGCCGGCGAAATTCCTCCAAGGCCGCGCTAGGGACCTCCATCGTGGCGAAGATGCGATCCTGGGCCTCGCGCTGGTGAAGGAGGCGGAGCCGCCCCAGCACGTCGTCGAGGTTCGGCTTGTAGGCGAGCGTGTCCATCGGGCCTTGCGACTATCGCTTTTCCCGACGAAACGGCGAGAAGGCTCGCCGGACGAGCAGGAGCAAGAGACCGGCCAAACCCAGGCGGGCTTCCTCGGTCCGTTGTGGCTCGGGTTCTGGTGGGGGCGTCTCGGCGCGGGGCGATGAAACCGGCGGCTTCATGTGGCGACGCTCGTAGTCTACCAGGTAGCTTGTGATCCCCACCGTCAGCTTGTCGCCCGGCATCAACAACGCCGTGGTCACGTTCAGCCCGTTGACAAACGTCCCGAGCATCGAGCCCAGGTCGCGAACGACCAGCGTGCCCTTGACGGAGGAAAGCTCGCAATGGTGGCGGCTGACCAAATGATCGTCCACCCGGATCCCGGCGTTTGGGCTTTGCCCGATCATCACCGGCAGCCTGCCGAGCAGGATCTTGCTTTTCTGCGCCGAAGAGTCGACTTCAGTCAACTCGACTTGCATCATCTCCGCTCTCCACTGAGTCATTTCTCGTGACTTTCCGTTGCCGTAACGGTCAATTCAACGCGCCGGAAGGGTCGCCGACTTGCCTTGGAAACGGCAACCTGCCCTGGCTTTGGAATGGGATCGCCAAGCCTCAACGCGAATGTCGATGGCCCGCCGTGCGACCCCACAACTTCGAGAAAAACTGCCCAGCGTGGGAAGTTACGGCAAGAAAGAAGGATGAAAAACGTGCTTAACCCCAATTATCTTGAATGAATCAAAAAGTCAAGTTTAACGTAAGTTCCTGTGTCGTCAACCGCTAGTAGGAGGAAAAATGGCGGAAATCGGACTCTTGACCGGCAACCCTCACCGGTGGAGGCGAGTAATTTTGGGTAATATAGCGAACCCAGAGAAGGGCGTCCCCTGGAAACTGTGCCGGCCACGCCGTTTGGCCGGAAATCCCGATGCCCGGCCGCCGATATCAATGGTGCGATCTGGGCACGGGTGATTTCCACCGCCGGCTGCCCCAGGATCGGATCGGCCGCCGCTGGCCGCCTTTGGGAGGATGAAAACATGGGAATAAGTCCCCAAGCTTACGATATCCGCAGACTCGTGGCGCGAACCTTCGTCGAACTGGGCGCCACGATCAAGAGTCTCTCCGACCTTACGGAAACGCTTCTGATCGACGAAGGACGCTGCGCCGCCCGATCTTACGCACGGGGCGACCTGATGGCCATGTGGCTGGTCGAGACGCGGATCGTCCAGTTCTACGACGCCGAAGGCAACATGCTGCAGACCGTGACCCTGGTCGACGAGCCGCAGCAGCATCGCAAGGCGGCTTAGGGACGGCCGGAGAATAACTCGGGGACTGTCC
>JBDRTC010000005.1:0-14015 GCA_043824335.1 Planctomycetota bacterium
TTCCAGCACGGCTCGTCGAGCTTTCCGTCCACCACCGGCTTGGAATCCGTCAACGGCACCCTCAACGTCGGTCTTTTGTCGGGCCCGCTTTCCGCCGCCGCTGCCCGGTCAAGGCACAGCAGTGAGCCCAGAATGGCAACCGCGATATGGATGTTTCGTAACCGTTGGGTTTCTCGTCTCTCCGAGCGGTGGCTACCGGTAATGACTAACATCTTGTCCCCCATAATGAATGTTGAGATGTCACTCCTGTCTCCAACCGTCTATTCCGGTTGAATTTTCAACAGCCAAACGGCACGTCCCTGAATGTAGATAGGCGCTGCTGGAAAAACAAGCGAATATGCTCACGCACACGGGAGATTTGAGATTCGCGCGAATCTGCCGCGAAGCCGCCCAACTTGACGCCCGCGCAGCAGAAACACGGGTGCGGCGTACTGTAAAGCAAACCGTTCAAGGGCAGGCACACCGTAGCGACAAACGCCGCACATCGTAGCAACCTGGAATCAAGGCAGCTTCGGTTTCAGCGGCGTGCTGCCGTCCTCTTTGTCCACAGGGTAGAGAGCGTTGTGTTTCTTCAGGCTTGCGGTCAAACCCTGTATCATCAGGCGGAGCTGATCGGGGCTGGAGGTGGCGACATTGTTCGACTCGAAGGGGTCTTTGGCAAGGTTGTAGAGCTGGTAATGAGAGTTTTCGGAGGCCTCGGACGGGAAGTAGTGATAGATGACCTTCCAATCCCCATGCCGGTAGCAGGTGAAGTAATCGCTTCGATGCGGTGAGTGGGGGTAGTGCATGAGAAATGTCTCCTCGCGCGTCTCGTCGGGCTTGCCCGTGAGAAGCATGTCGAGGCGCGAGCCATCGACGATCTGGCCCGCCGGTGGTTGAATGCCGGTAAGAGCGAGGATGGTCGGAAGCACGTCGTAAACGGCGGCTTGCTGGCTCTGGATGGCACCGGCGGCGATCGGAAGACGCTTTTGATGCGGGTTGTCGCCGTTAGGCTTTGCCCAGGCGGCGATGAAGGGCACGCGCATGCCGCCCTCGTAGTGCGCGCCTTTCTTTCCACGCAGCGGAGCGGCGCAGGCAACCGCGTGCTGATGTCCGAGCGGAGCATCGGAGCCGTTGTCGCCGAAGAAGAAGATGAGTGTGTTCTCGGAAACGCCGAGAGCGTCGAGATGATCGAGGACGTCGCCGAGCGATTTGTCCATGCCTTCAATCAAGGTAGCAAAAGCCTGGGCGGGTGCCGGTTTGCCGGAGGCTTCGTAGTTGGCGGCGAAACGCGGATCGGAGTTGAACGGCGCATGCACCGCGTAGTGCGAGAGATAGAGGAAGAAGGGCTTGCCGGATTTCACCGCATCCGTGGCATGCGCCTTGGCCTCGATCGAGAGCGCCTCGGTAAGGAAGGTCTCGGTGCCGTGGTACTTCTCCAGGTGCGGAACGGCGCTGGACGCCCTCTTCTGACCATGCCCGTAGTTCTTCGTGCCGTAGTAGCTGGCAGGGGCTCCAATCGAACAACCGGCAACATTGATATCGAAGCCGAGGTTCTTCGGTTCGGCGCCTTCAAACGCGCGCGGTCCGAAGTGGCCTTTGCCGACGTGGATCGTCTGATAGCCCGCTCCTTCGAGCAGCCCCGGCAAAGTCACGTCGCCCTTCTTCAAGCCGGTCCAGTTCCATTTCGGCGGGCCGAATGGACCGCGGTTGTCCTTGTCGGGATTGATCCAGTTCGTCGTGTGATGCCGCGCTGCGTTCTGCCCGGTCATAATGGAGATGCGGGTGGGCGAGCACACGCTCATGGCGTAGAAGTTGTTGAAGCGGATTCCCCGCGCCGCCAGCCGCTCCATGTTCGGCGTGCGATAGAAGTCATTGAGCGGGTACTTCTTCGGGTTGCCACTCTCATCGGTGAGAAACGGCACCGAGGTGTCCATGACGCCCATGTCATCGACCAGGAAAATGACGATGTTGGGCTTGCCAGGGTTTGTTTCGGCAGCGCGAATCGTCGTCAGCGGAGCCAGCAGCAGGGCCGCGGCGCATGTTACGAGAGTGTGTCTTATTGCTCTGGTCATAGGGGGATTCTCTTTCGTGGGTAGATGGTCAACCGTGCGACTCTGACAACCGGCCAATTCAGCATCCTACCAGTTTAATCGTGCCGAACGCCGTGCCAATAGACCTTCGAAATACGGTGCGTCCGAGGAATTGGCCGGCGGACGAGTTTCCGGCACTAACCCGCCACCCATCAGAGGTAGTGCCGTTTTTCGGTGGTTTTCCGACGTGTCCGAGAAACCTCGACCGTCTGACGACTTGATGGGATTCGCCGCGGTCATCGGAGATGTGGTACCACGGGTGCGATTGGATCCGAAGCGGGGTGAACGGAGCCCAGGGGGCCGGCCCCAGCCACATTTCCCAGTCCAACCCCGGCGGAACCGGCTCGACGGCTTGCGGCGGGCAGGTCGCCCCCGCCGGGCTCCCGATCTTCACGTGTTTGAGTTGGCCGATGTACCCGTTGCGCACCAACTCGCAGCCAAAAAGCATCCGGTCGTCGTGCCGCTGCTGGGTGCCATGCTGAAAGACGACGCCGTTAACGAGGAGCGATTCGGGATCGCGAGCCACCAAACACTTGCCCAATGTAGAGCAGATGCCTGAGGATTGCGAGGGCCTGCAAAAGCCGACTGAAGGGGTAGAATCGCAGAAAACCCCGGGAAAACGGGCTTTTCGGCGGAATCTTGGGTCCCCTTTGCAGGCCGGGGGTTGGCGGTTCGAGCCTGCTCGTCTCCACTTTGCCTGGCAGCCCGTTCAAGAAAGGCGAGTTCTCCTCCATTGCCATCCGGGTCTTGCGCAGTCCCCTTGGCACTACGCCGGCTGATATCGTCGACGCAAGGCTTGACGCCGGGCTTAATCGGGATTACGTTGCCAATGGGGTCTCGCTATCGACTTGTTGACATCTTGATCCACTTCGAGGCTTCTTCGATGGCCGTTGGGGCTGAGGCGGATTACAGGGAGGAGATCGGCATGGGGCTGAGGATCGTGGGGGACCCTCCCTTTGCCAGGGACGTCCACGGAAAGCCCGCTTCACGCATCGCCACGCTCTTTCCCGGCTCGGGCACGATGGTCACGCTGCCGGGCATCCACGCCACGCAGCGGCTGGCGTACGTCGACCGGCTAAACCGCGAGCGGGCCGGGCGGGGTCTGCCAAAGCTGACGCGGGAGGAGGAAGACGCCGAAACGGCCCGCTCCGTCGACCTCATCATGGAAGACGACGCCATCCTGATCCGCCCGGATCCCGACAACATGCCGCTCGCCTTCCGGGCCGACGAGCTCCTCCAGCAGCTCGTGCCCAAGCACAAGGTGAAATTCCTCGACGTGAGGAACGAAAAGGTTCACGACGCCATCAAGCGACGGGGCGAGTGCTGGAGAGTGACGCCGCTTCCCAAGTCGCCCGGGGAAATGAAGCAGATGATCGCCTCCTCCCGGATCGGGATCCACGGCGAGGAAATCTACTATTACAACAAGACCGCCGGCACCCGCTTTCTCACCTGCGAGGAGTTTCGTCGATTGGGCCGCCTCGAGGATTCCGAGTTGCGGGAGCATCTTGCGGAGATCCGGGAGTTCTCGGCAAGAACGAACATCCGGGGGAAGCCCGAGGTCGCCTTCTTCGCAGCCGGCCGGTCGTTTTCCAAGGCGGACTTCGCGGCGCACGATTTCTGCTCGCTCGCGGCCGGCGAAGTGAAGAGCGTCTATCGGCGGCTCGGCGAGAAGTTCCTAATCGCGGTCCGGCCGGAGTTCCGTCACGACGACGTGGAAGACATCGAATGGCGCAACGCCATGTGCGCCGCGCTTTTGGATCACAAGGACGAAGTCGTCTCCGAGGAGACGCTCCTCGGCCTCAGCTCCGAGTTCTTCATGCAGATCCAATGGCTCCCCGGCGGACGGATCGAGGAAGGGGAGTTGATTCTCGATCCCATCTTCGACCAGGGCCGCGATGCGCTTTGCGACCGGGAGTTGGAGCGGCTCTACGACGAAAGATCGCGGGGGTTCATTTACAACTTCGTTCGCGAGTACGGCGACCTGGAATACGTGAACATCGGCCGGGTGATCGGGTCGCTGTCGTACCGGCCGCCCACCCGGGGCCGGCGGGAAGTTTACATCGCCGAAGTCAAGCAGCGAGACAACGAGAAAGAGATCCTCTCCATCATCCGCATACAGAAGTGGGGAGTCTGCGAGCACCTCGACGCAGACAAGGATCTGCTCGAGGCGATCCTCGACTCGGAAGAGTACATGGAGTACGTGCTCGACCGGCGCCTCGGTTGCCGGCAGCTCGGCATGAACGTCCCCACCCGCGTCACGGCCAAGAAAATCGCCGAAACGTATTTCGGCAAGCGTTCCGAGTATCGCGGCACGCTGATCTGGACCCGGTACTTCGAGCGGGACTACATCCCCGGGGTCGCCACCGACAAGATTCCCAACCACCGGTTCCGCGACGACGCCTTTGCCTCCGGCTACGCGCGCCTCTTGGGCAGGGCGGCCGCCCCCAATGTGATCGTGGGAAGAAGTGGTCCCGGGGCGCATGTGCTCTTCGACGACGGCGACGAGGTGATGCTCGATAATGAGCAGGGAATTCCCACGGAAGTCGTCGTTGCGGATCAGACGGGAACTTTCGCCGAATACCGCCGGGACCTCCGGGAGGTCGCCCCTCAGTACGCCGAACCGATCAACCGGCGCGCCGGGCATGTCTCCGATCCCCGCCGGTTCGGCGAGGTTTATCTGGAGGCCTTCGTCCAGCGGTTCTCCGAAATCCAACGGGAATACCGCAATCGGAAACGGGCGTTCGACACCCTCTTCCGGCATTGCATCCGCGACGAAGGAGGCAGCTTCGCCTATCGGTGGGAAAGGGTCCTGGAGCGGCTCCATCGCACCGACCCGCGAGAGCTGGCCGAGCTGATCCGCGATCATCTCAAAGTCGAGTGAGGGTGCGGGAGGGGGACAGTCCCATTTTCCCTGCGGGAAAATTGGGACAGTCCCCGAGTTGTTCTTCGGCCGCTCCTTAGCCGCTCGCGGCGTGTCGGTCGCGGAACTCGAGCATGGAGTCGCGGAGGGCTTCTACGCCGTCGATCGGCATGGCGTTGTAGATCGATGCCCGGCACCCGCCCACGGACCGGTGCCCCTTGAGTGCCGTTAAGCCGCGCGACTCGGCCTCTTGGAGGAATTTGGCTTCGAGTGCGGCGTCGGGGAGGCGGAAGGTGACGTTCATGATCGAGCGGCTGGCCGGCTCGGCGTGGCCGCGATAGAAACCGCCGGACTGGTCGACCGCGTCGTAAAGCAGCTTGGCCTTTTCCTGGTTGAGCTGGTGCATCTTCTCGAGCCCACCCACCTCGCCGATCAGCCAGTCGGTGACCAGCTTGACCATGTAGATGGAAAAGACCGGTGGGGTGTTCAAGAGCGACTTGGCCTCGGCAATCGCCCGGTAGCTGAGCATCGACGGCAAATCCTTCGAGGCGCGTTGGACGAGGTCGTCGCGGATGATGACGACCGTCACGCCCGCCGGACCGGCGTTCTTCTGGGCGCAAGCGTAGAGGATTCCGTAGCGCTCGATCGGCACGGGGCGATAGAGGAAATCGGAGGAGGAGTCGCACACCAGCGGCACGCTGCCCACGTCGGGCTCGGCGGTGAACTGAACGCCCTGGATCGTCTCGTTCGACGTGATGTGCACGTAGGCCGCCTCGGGGTTCAGCTTCAGCTCATCCTGCCGGGGGACGCGGCGGAGGCCGACGGCGTCGCCGTCCCATGCCACGCGGGCTTCGCCCTGCGTGTGGGCTTCCTCGATCGCTTTCTTACCCCAGGAGCCCGTCAAAATGTAATCGGCCGAATTGCCCGTCCCCCCAAGAAAATTCATCGGCACCATGGCGAACTGCATTTGGGCCCCGCCCTGGAGGAAGAGCACGTGGTACTCGTCGGGGATCGCCAAGAGATCGCGCAGGTTTTCCTCGGCCTTTTCGATGATTGCCCCGAACGGCTTTGAGCGGTGGCTGATCTCCAGGATCGAGCTACCCACTCCCGGCAGCGCAAGCAGATCACGCTTGGCCTCTTCCATGGCCGCAAGAGGCAATACGGCGGGGCCGGCTGAGAAATTGTAGACGCGCTCGTCCATCTTCGTATCCTTGCTCGACTTGAGAACTGGCCTTGTGTCACAAGTTTAGGGAAAACTGCCGGACTGTCCAGGGCCCCCCGATCCCGCTTCGCCGCGTGTGTGGGTCATCCCCAAGAGCTTCACGACGGGCGGAACGCACTCTGAGGGTGGGGGTCCCCCCGGTCGGCTACTCGTGCGGGTGGCCACGGACAAATGGGCGGGTTAAGATACTCTCTGGATTGCCCGGGTTTAAGAGGGGGACAGTCCCATTTTCCCTGCGGGAAAATCGGGACAGTCCCCGAGTTATTGCCGGGCATTTCTCCGCAAAAAATCGAGGGAGGACACACCATGACGGCCAAGTTCTTGGGGGGCGTTTTCAGCGTTTTGGCGTGCGTCGTTTTCGTCGGCCAACCAGGCGCCGGTCAGAACGCGGGAGCCGCTGAGCCGGACGGCGACGCCGTCGCACAAGTCGATGTCTTCACCAGCGGCACCGAAGGGTACCACACCTACCGCATTCCCGGTGTCGTGCTTTCCAACGAAGGCACCCTCCTGGCCTTCGCGGAAGGCCGCAAGACGGGCCGCGGCGATCACGGGGACCTCGACTTGGTGCTCCGCCGAAGCTCCGACGGCGGCAAGACCTGGGAGCCGATGCAACTGGTTCACGAGGAAGGGGGGACCGCCGAGATCACGATCGGCAATCCCTGCCCGGTCGTCGATCGCACGACCGGCACGATCTGGCTCCCCTTCTGCCGCAACAACGACCGCGTGTTCATCACCAAGAGCACCGACGACGGCCGCTCCTGGGCCGCGCCGACGGAAATCACCGAGCACGTCAAGAAGCCCGAGTGGGGATGGTACGCCACCGGGCCGGGACACGGCATCCAGCTCAAGAGCGGCCGCCTGTTGATCCCCTGCGATTGCGGCGACAGCAAGGGCTGGGGCGATTGGGACAAGAAAGGCCGTTCGCTCGTCTTCTACAGCGACGACCACGGCGAAACCTGGAAGCTCGGCGGCGTGACCGACCCGGGCATGAACGAGTGTGAAGCCGTCGAGCTGGCCGACGGCTCGCTGTTGTTGAGCATGCGCCAGTACCTCGGGCCCAAGCAGCGGGCGTTTTCGACCAGCAGCGACGCCGGGCTGACCTGGTCGAAGCCCAAGCACCATCCGCAAGTGCATTGTCCCGTGTGCCAATCGAGCATCCTCCACGTGACCCTTCCGCGGACGGAGAAGCATCGGGTTCTCTACTCCGGGCCGGGCGGGCCGGGACGCAGCCACATGACCGTGCGCCTCAGTTACGACGAAGGAAAAACCTGGCCGGTAGCGAAGGTGCTGTACGAAGGCTCGTCCGCCTACTCCGACCTGGTCGCCCTGCCCGACGGCACGATCGGCTGCCTTTACGAGCGCGACAACTACGGCAAGATCACCTTCGCCCGATTCACGCTCGCGTGGCTCACCGGCGGCGATGAGTGAATCTTCGTCGCTTTCGACCATCCCAGGAGCCGTCCGGGTGAAATACGCAGCCTTGGCCATAGCGACGGTCCTGTTGACATGCTGCTCGATGGCCTTCACGGCTGAAGCACCGCAAGGGCCTCAGGTGCTCCAGTGGGACCAGCTTCCACCGCTTCCCGATCCGGAGGGGTTCGCCGGGTCGTTTGTCGGCGTCAGCGACGACGCGCTTGTCGTCGCCGGTGGGGCCAACTTCCCCGAGGGCCGACCCTGGGAAGGCGGCACGAAGGTCTGGTACGACGACGTCTTCGTGCTCACCGAGCCGAACGGCCAGTGGAAGACCGGCTTCCGCTTGCCGCGGCCGTTGGCGTACGGCGTTTCCGTCACGACCGGCAAGGGAGTCGTCTGCCTGGGCGGGGGCGACGCCGAGCGGCACTATCGCGACGTGTTCCTGCTCGATTGGTCCAACGACCAGATCAAGATCACCGGGCTGCCGCCCATGCCGGGCACGGCCGCGTTCTTCTCGGGAGCCGTGCTCGATGGCACGATCTACGTAGCCGGCGGACGCGCCGAGCCCGAGTCGCCCGAGGCGCTCGCGACCTTTTGGGCCCTCGACCTTTCCAAAGAGCCTGACGCCCGCAAGTGGCAATTGCTCGAACCGTGGCCCGGCGAGCCGCGAATGCTGGCAGTGGCGGCCGTCCAGAGCGGTTCGTTTTTCCTGGTGGGCGGCGTGTCGCTCGACGAAAGCCAGCCGGGCGACGACAAGCGGGTTTTCCTCAACGACGGCTACCGGTACGACCCGGCGAAAAATCAATGGAGCCCGATCGCCCCGCTGCCCCGGTTTGCCAACGCCGCGCCGTCGCCGGCGGTCGCGCTGGGCCAGTCGCACTTCGCCATCACGGGCGGCGACGACGGCGCCAATGCCGCCCGAGCGGCCGAACTCAAAGAGGCTCACCCGGGCTTTTTGGCCGACATCCTCTGCTACCACGTGGTGACCGACACCTGGATCACCGCGGGCCGGTTTCCCAAGGACGCAGGCGCCCGCCTCTGGCCCCCGGTCACCGCCAACACAACCTGGTGGCACGACCGCTACGTGATCCCCAGCGGCGAGGCCCGGCCCGGCATCCGCACGCCGCAGGTCGTCTGGGCCGAGCCCAAGAAGATCACCCGGGGCTTCGGCCTCCTCGATTACGGCGTGCTGGCGGTTTACCTCGGGGCGATGGTGGCGATGGGGGTCTATTTTTCGCGTCGCGAGAAGACGACGGGCGACTTTTTCCTCGGGGGGCGCCGGATTCCCTGGTGGGCCGCGGGCCTGAGCATTTTTGGCACCCAGCTCAGCGCGATCACCTTCATGGCCATCCCGGCCAAGAGCTTTGGGACCGACTGGATCTTCTTCCTCTTGAACATGATGATCGTGGTGATGGCGCCCGTCGTCGTGTTTCTCTACCTGCCGTTCTATCGCCGCCTGGAGGTCACCTCGGCCTACGAGTACCTGGAAAAGCGGTTCAACAAGGCGACCCGGCTGTTGGGAAGCGCGGCCTTCGTGCTGTTTCAGCTCGGGCGCATGGGCGTGGTGCTCTTTCTGCCGGCGCTGGCTTTGTCGACGGTAACCGGGATCGACGTCTACTCGTGCATCATCCTGATGGGCGTGCTGGCCACGCTCTACACCGTGCTGGGCGGAATCGAGGCCGTGATCTGGACCGACGTGCTCCAGGTCGTAGTCCTCATGGGCGGGGCGATTCTCTGCCTGGGGATCATCGCCGTCAAGCTGGCCGGGGCCGACGGCGGGCTGGGCTCGGCGCTTGCGATGATCGGCGACGCCGACAAGCTCCGCCTGGCCGATTTCGACTGGACGGCCGCCAAGCCGGTCCTCTGGGTGATCGTCTTCGGGGGCGTGGGGCAGATTCTCGTCTCCTACACCGGCGATCAAACCGTCATCCAACGCTATCTGACCACCGCCGACGAAAAGGCCGCCGCACGCAGCATCTGGACGAACGCGGTGTTGACCATTCCCGCCTCGCTGATCTTCTTCGGCGTGGGCACGGCCTTGTGGGTCTTCTATAAGACGCAGCCGGAACTGCTCAACCCGACCGGAACAACCGACGACATCTTCCCCTGGTTCATCGCCCAGCAGCTCCCGGCCGGCGTGGCGGGCCTGGTGATCGCCGGGCTGTTCGCCGCGGCCATGTCGAGCCTCGACAGCAGCATGAACTCGATGGCCACCGCGATCACCACCGACTACTACCGCTGGTTCCGGCCGGCCGCCTCCGATCGCCACCTGTTGGCCGTCGCCCGGTATCTCACCGTGCTCTTGGGCGTTCTCGGCACGGGCTCGGCCGTCGTGATGGCCCTCCTAAACAGCCCCTCGATGTGGGATCAGTACATGAAGGTCGTCGGCCTCTTCGGCGGCGGGTTGGCGGGCCTCTTCGCCCTGGGTATTTTTACCCGAAGGACACACGCCCCCGGCGCGCTCACCGGCTTCCTGGCCAGCGCCCTGGTGCTCTACTGGGTCGCGGCCCACGAAATCGTCAACGGCGTCCTCTACGCCGCCGTGGGCCTCGCCACCTGCGTGGCCATCGGCTACGCGGCAAGCCTCGTGATCCCCTCGCCTCGCCACGAACTGGAAGGATTGACCCTTTTCACACTCTCCCGGCCCGCGCCGAATGAAACCGATCCACCGCGAAGTCAACTCAGGTAGCCCAAGTTGGGTGGCACTGGCTGCTTGCCAGCCGGTGTCCGTGTTGGGCGAGATCCAGCAAGATGCACTGGCTGACCAGCAGCCGGGGCCACTCAATCAGGCACACAGGCCGACGGGACCGCTACTGCTGCCGCAGGCCGTTGGCGAAGTAACGCTGGGTGCCCTGGGCCTCGATGGCCACGCCGATGCGGTTCAGGGCGTGGGCGTAGGCGGCGGTTCGCATGTCGATCGCGTGCCGGTCCGCGAACTCGTAGATCGCGCCGAACTCCCGGGCCATGATCTCCCGGAGCCGCTGGTGCACCTTGCTGAGCGTCCAATAGTACCCCTGCCGGTTCTGCGTCCATTCGAAGTAGCTGACGGTCACGCCGCCGGCGTTGGCGAGGATGTCGGGCACCACGAGCACGCCCCGGTCGCCGAGCGCGGCGTCGGCCTCGCTGGTGGTCGGGCCGTTGGCCAGCTCGACGATCACCGGCGCGCGGATGCGGGCGACGTTCCCGGCGGTAATCTGGTTTTCCAGGGCCGCGGGCACCAAGAGGTCGACGTCCAGCTCCAGGAGTTCCTCGTTGGTGATCGTCTCCGCCTCGACCACCTCGCACAGGGCCTCTTCGCAATAGACGCCCTTGAGCTGCCGCGACTCGTTCTTGATGCGGATGAGGCTGGGGATGTCGAACCCTTCGGGCCGGTGGATTCCCCCCTTCCAGTCGCTCACGGCGACCACCTTGTAACCGTCCTCGTGGAGCAGTTGGGCGACGCTTTGGCCCACGTTGCCGAAGCCCTGCACGGCCACGCGGATCTCGGAGGGCTTCCACCCCCGGCGCTTCTCCAACTCCTTGATGCAGTAGTAGCCGCCGCGGCCGGTCGCGTCGTCGCGCCCGAGGCTGCCGCCCAGGGGGATGGGCTTGCCGGTGATCACCGCCGGGGTGTGCTGGCGGCGGATCTTCGAGTACTCGTCCATCATCCAGCCCATCACCATCGAGTTGGTGTAGACGTCGGGCGCGGGGATGTCGATATCCGGCCCGATGAAGTCGGCGATCTGGCGGATGAAGCCGCGCGAGAGCCGCTCCAGCTCCATGTGGGAAAGCTCTTTGGGCTGGACGATGATCCCTCCCTTGGCCCCGCCGTACGGGATGCCCACCACGGCGCACTTGCAGGTCATCCAGAAGGCCAGGGCCTTGACTGCGTCGAGGCTGACGTCGGGGTGGTAGCGGATTCCTCCCTTGGTCGGTCCCCGGGTGTCGTCGTGGCGGACGCGGATCCCGTCGAACACGCGGAGCGATCCGTCGTCCATGCGCACGGGGATGGAGACTTGCAGGATCGCCTTGGGGTGCTTGAGCTTCTCCAGGGCCTCTTCGTCGATCTGGGCGTACTCGAACGCCCGGTCCAGGCGCTTGATCGCGTCGGAAAAGACATCGCCGGCACCGGTAGTCGACATGGCGGTCCTCCTGGAAAAGGTTCCTCCCCCCAAGTTTACTCTACGAACCCGGTTGGCGAAAAGTGCAGGATCTCGACCGCGGCTATCGCTTAATCAGCGGGACGAACTCGCGCTGGTTGTGGCCGATGTAGAGCTGGCGGGGGCGGTGGATGCGCATGTTGGGCGCCAGGTGCATCTCTCGCCAATGGGCGATCCAGCCCGGGAGACGGCCCAGGGCGAAGAGCACCGTGTACATGCTCTCGGGAATGCCCATCACGCGGTAAATGATCCCCGAGTAGAAATCGACGTTCGGATAAAGCTTCCGCTCGATGAAGTACGGGTCGCTGAGGGCCACCTCCTCCAACTCCTGGGCCAACTCGAAAACCGGGTCTTCCTTGCCGTACTTGTCCAGGAGCCGGTGGCAGACTTCCTTGATGATCGTCGCCCTGGGGTCGTAGTTCTTGTAGATGCGGTGGCCGAAGCCCATCAGGCGAAACTCGTCTTTCGGGTCCTTGGCACGGTCGATGTACTTACCCAGGTTGCGGTTGTCGGCGCGGATCGACTCGAGCATGTTGATGCACGCCTCGTTGGCCCCCCCGTGAAGCGCGCCCCACAGGGCGCAGATGCCGGCGGAGATGCTGGAGAAGAGGTTTACCGTGCTGGAGCCGACCATCCGGACGGCCGAGGTGCTGCAGTTCTGCCCGTGATCCGCGTGGAGGATCAGGACCAGGTTCAAGGCGTCGACGAACGCCGGGTCCATCTCGTACCGCTCGCTGGGAACGGCGAACATCATTTGCAGGAAGTTCTGGCAGTAGGTCAGCCGGTTCTCCGGGTAAACGAACGGCTGGCCGATCGACTGCTTGTAACTGAACGCCGCGATGGCGGGCATCTTGGCCATCATCCGGTAGATGGCCAGCTCGCGCTGGAGCGGATCGCGGGGGTCGAGCGAGTCCTTGCAGTAGATCGCCAGGGCGCCGACCACCGAACTCAGGATGGCCATGGGGTGGGCGTCGGGCGGAAACCCGGCAAAAATCTGCCGCATCCCCTCGTGCAAGAGCGTGTGCTTGCGGACGTTGACCCGAAAAAGCTCCAGGTGCTCCGCGCTGGGCAACTCGCCGTGGATCAGGAGGTAGGCCGTTTCCGTGAAATCGCACCGTTCGGCCAGCTCCTCGATCGGGTAGCCCCGATAGCGGAGGATGCCCTTTTCCCCGTCCACGTAGGTGATCGCGCTGGCGGTGGAACCCGTGTTGGCGTAGCCGTCATCGAGAGTGATGTAGCCGGTTTGCGCCCAAAGCTTGGAGATGTCGATCGCCTGATTTCCCTCGGCGCCGACGTGGATCGGCAATTCGAGGACCTGATCTCCCAGATGCAGTTTGGCAGTTTCGCTCATCAGTTCACCCATCATCCCATCCCTCGATACCAGATAACTCGCCCTCTACGAACTCGGATCGTAGAGTCCCAAGCCCATCTAGTTTATCGAAGCGAGGGCCGCCGGGCAATCATCCTTCGATGCGTCTGCCGCAAGGCGTGTCCAGGAAACAGTTTAGGCGCACCGGTCAAGCGGCGGCCGAGGGAAGGCCGCGGGAGAAGTCCCCCATCCTACAGGGGGAAGGCTTGCGTTGGCGCACGGCAAAGTCCGCGCCGAGTTTAGTGCGCATTTCTCACCAAACCAATACGCTCCAAGACAGTGTGCCACTGCTTCGCAGAAGCAGTGCACGTTGCAACTCTGCGGCACTGCTTGCCTTGCGGCAAGCAGCGGCACACGGTGATGAGAAAAGCGGATCAGGCGAGCAGGTCGGCGTACGAGCCGGCGAGCAAGTCGCCTTGGTCGAGGGAGAACTGGGCGGCCAGGTGATCCAGTTGGCGTTGTCCGGCCACGTCGTCCACGCCGGGTCCCAGGACGGCCTCGAACTCCAGAAAACGGCCCAGTCCCGTCACTTCGTCGAGGTGGATCCTGACGTTCTCGTAAAGGAAAATCTCCCGCCGCTTCTCGACCACGCAGCGGACCCCCAATGCGGCGGTCAGGGCGGCCTTGAGCGATTCGGGATTCGAGATCGGTGCCAGAACGTAGTCGCTCGCCTTCGGTCCCGGCTCGTCGGGCCGGGCGTACCAGATCAGCTCGGCCGACAGCCCGTTGATCTGCCGGATCTTCAACCGCCCCCGGCGGCTGTCGAAATACGTGTCGATCTGGTGCTGCGTGCCCAACCGCCTGGTGGCCACCGCCTGGGCAACCCGCAGGGCAGCCTCCGGATCTCTGAGCCGGGCCTTGAGCTCGATGTTTCGCAAGAGAATCTCCGGGCGATCCGGGATGTGAACGGGCTGCCAGCACGGATGCCGTAGCACAGGCT
>JBDRTC010000006.1:0-3412 GCA_043824335.1 Planctomycetota bacterium
CGGGATCCCCTTCCCCGGCGGCGACATCTCCACGGCCAAGCACTACTTCAACCACCTCCTGGTCAACCCCGACGGCTCTCGCTTCGAGTTCCTGCACCGCTGGGGGTTCCCAAACTGGAAGGGCGCCACGCGCATGCTCACCGCCGCGCCCGACGGCTCGGACGTTCGCGTGGTCGACCATTCGGGCCGCACGTCGCACTTCATCTGGCGCGATCCGGGCCACATTCTCGCCTGGTCGTGGCACGAGTCGCACGGTAACGCCTTCTACCTCTTCGAGGACAAGACCGGCGGAAGCGTGCAAATCGTCGGCAAAGACGTGATGACTCACAACGGCCACTGCACCTACCTCCCCGGAAACGAGTGGATCCTCAACGACACCTATCCGCAGGGCAAAGAGCGGCTGCAAAGCCCTTATCTCTATCACGTGAAGACCGGGAAACAAGTTTGGTTGGGGCATTTCCCGCTTCCGCCGGAGTACCGGGGCGAGTGGCGGTGCGACACGCACCCGCGCTCGAGCCCCGACGGCCGCAACGTCGTGATCGACTCGCCGCACACCGGCCAGGGCCGACAACTCCACCTGATCGACATCAGCCGCATCGTGGGGTGAGAAAAGGGGCGAGGGGTGAGCGAGGAATGCGCTACGCGTCACGTTCGTACGCAGGGAAGAACCCGTTTAGCCGCCGACGGCACGTCGGCGAGGAGCGGGCGCACATCGAAGGGTGGCATGGCCAAACTCGTTTGGCCATGTGCCGATTTCTCCGGCGCCGGGAGACATGCCCACGCAAGCGAGGGCATGCCACCCGACCGCATGTGACAACATGACCGCTTCACGCCACACCACCGTTACCCCCTCCCCGCACGCGGCCGCGTGGCCGCTGGACCCGAAGATTCTTATGCTCAACCACGGGTCGTTCGGTGCCTGTCCTCGGGCCGTGCTCGAAGTGCAGGGGCGCTACCGGCGAGAGATGGAGCGCAATCCGATCGGGTTCTTCATGCGCCAAATGGAGCCGCTGGTGAACCAGTCGCGGGCGGCGCTGGCCGGTCTTTTGGGCGCCGATCCGGCGGACGTGGTCTTCGTGCGCAACGTCACCGAGGCCGTCAACGGCGTGCTCCGATCGCTCCGCTTCCAGCCCGGCGACGAGTTGCTGGTGACCGACCACGCCTACAACGCCTGCCGCAACGTGGTCGAGTTCGTGGCCCGGCGAGCGGGGGCGGAAGTGGTCGTCGCCGCCGTTCCGCTGCCGGTTGCCTCGGCGGGCGAAGTAGTCGATCGGGTGATGGCACGCGTGAGCGGGCGCACTCGCCTTGCCGTGCTCGATCACGTGGCCAGCCCGACCGCCATGATCTTTCCCATCGAAACGCTGATCCGCGAGTTGGACCGGCGGGGCGTCGACACCCTGGTCGACGGCGCCCACGCCCCGGGCATGGTGCGGCTTGAGCTGGATCGCATCGCCGCCGCCTACTACACGGGCAACTGCCACAAGTGGCTCTGCGCGCCCAAGGGGGCCGGGTTCCTTCACGTGCACCGCGACCGGCAAGCCGAGATCCACCCGGCCGTGATCAGTCACGGCTACAACATGCGGCGGCCCGAGCGGTCGCGCCTGCACGACGAGTTCGATTGGACCGGCACCGGCGATCCGACGCCGTGGCTGTGCGTGGCCGACGCGATCCGCTTTCTCGAAGGGCTTGTCGACGGCGGCATCGAGGCCCTCATGCGAAAGAACCACGAGCTGGCGCTTGCCGGTCAGCAGATTCTTTGCGACCGGCTGGGTCTTGTCCCGTCGTGTCCCGACGCGATGCTCGGCTCGATGGCCGCGGTGCGGTTACCCGACGAGGCGGCCGGCGCCCACGGCATCCATCCCCTGCGAATCCACCCGCTCCAGGCGAGCTTGCAGGAGCGGTTCGCCATCGAAGCGCCCGTCTACCACTGGCCCGCCTCGCCCTCCCGCTTCGTGCGGCTCTCCGCCCAGGCGTATAACAGCCCCGGGCAATACGCCAAACTGGCCGAGGCGTTGGAGCGGCTGTTGGGGACCGATTGATTCCCGCGATCCCAATGTGCTGGAAGCGGCAACTGTGCGGCTGATCTCGACGGCAGCGGATTACGCGATCTCGACGGCGGGTGAGGCGGCCTTTCGGTTGGAAGCCAGGGCGATGTCGGCGTGCCGCGCGACCACGGAGAGGAACTGGTGCCGGTCGATCGGCTTGCTCACGTAGTCGTCGCACCCGGCGTCCCGGCACTTCCGCTCGTCGCCGCGCATCGCACTTGCCGTTACCGCGATGATCGGCCGGGCGTACCCTTGCTGGCGCAATCGCCTGGTGGCCACGTAGCCGTCCATGACCGGCATGTGCATGTCCATCAGAACAAGGTCGAACGGTTCGCCTTCTTCCATTGCGGCCAAGGTCTTTTGGTAGGCGATCTCTCCGTTTTCCACCGCGGTGACTTCGGCCCCGGCTTTCTTGAGGAGGAACGAGAGGAGCCGTTGGTTGTCGGGCCCATCCTCGGCCAGCAGGATGCGGCAATTGAGCCGGATCTCGGGTTGTGTGGACGGTTTGCGCCGTTGTTTGCCTTCATTCGCCACTTCCGCCATGGCCACGCCGTCGAGCGGGCCCGTTTCCACTTGCGCCGAATCCGGAAGGGAAGATCATTGACCGAGGACTCGTCGGTAAACGCCTTGCGGAAAGCCTCCTCGATGCGCCCGCGGTCTTCCTCGTGGATCAAGGGGAACGGATGATCGGGCATGGCGAGGCATTCCTCAACGGAGTAGCCCGTAAGGTGCTCAACCGCCCGGTTGACCCACACCGTGCGTTCCTCTCGACTGTGCCAGATTTCCCAGTCGTAGGCATAGTCGGCAATGGCCCGAAACGTCTCTTCGCTTTCTTCAAGATCGCGAACCCGCTTCCCGAGTGCCTCATTGGCCTTTGTCAGTTCGGTGGTTCGCTCCCTGACCAACTTGTTCGAGGTCGTCGCGATGCCTCCCGAACTCCTGATTTACCCTATCGAGATCGAAACTCTTTTCCTCCAGCAGGGCTTCCGCCTGTTGGCGGGCGAGCCTCTCCCCCTCGGCACATGGGAATGCGTTCTCGAACTCGTTCATGCCGATGCCGTTACCTCGCTGGTCGGTGAGAAAAGGACACAACTGCCATGCTCGTCCAAGGGGCCCGTTTGCCGAATGAACTCTCTTTGCCAAAGCGGCATGCGCACCCGACGATGAGTCCTTCCGCGATCTGAGAACTGACTCCCCGGAGCCAGCCGACACGATCTCTCCATTAAACCGAACTTTTTTGCGGAGTTAGAGGTCGAATCTGCTTGTAGCCCGTGAAAAGTGTCCAATTTCGACAATCGCGTTTTTCCATTTGTAGCCAGAATCTATCCATTAGGGGGGTTGCGCTATTGTGCACTTATCTATAAACA
>JBDRTC010000007.1:0-10473 GCA_043824335.1 Planctomycetota bacterium
GACAGCCCTCGCCCGCTTTGGCATACTACGGCGGCATGCGATGGACCCCACCGCACCGGCGCACCGGTCCTCACCCCAAAGGGTGCCCCGAGCAACCCGATCGAGCAGGATCCCGTCCCAATGTCTATTGATATGGAACAGCGCTACCAGGAGCGGCTTACCCGCTACACCACGGCGATGCGGAACGAGAAGCCCGACATGATCCCCATTCGGCCGTTCGTGGCTGAATTCACGGCGAAGTACGCGGGCTACACCTGCCAGGAGGTCGCGCACGACTACGAGAAGGCGTTCGACGCCGCCCGAAAATGCGCCGCCGATTTCGACTGGGACGCGGTCGTCTCGAACATGGTCTTCGTCTGGACGGGTTTGACCGAAGCCATCAGCCTGAACTACTACGCGATCCCGGGCATCCAGATCCCGGCCAACGTGGGCTTCCAGTATATCGAACCGCCGGAAGGCGAAGCGTTCATGCGGGCCGACGAGTACGACCTGCTCGTCAAAGACCCCGTCGAGTACCTGTTCAACGTCTGGCTGCCGCGCGTGGCCGACGACGTGAGCCCCATGGGCCAGCCGGCCTCGCTGCGGAACAACCTGTCGTTCGTCAAGGGCGGCATGGCGATGATGCAATACTTTGCCGGGTTCGGCACGCAAAACGCGCGGCTCCGAAGCGAGTCGGGCACCGTCTCGGCAATCGCCGGGATTCTCAAGGCGCCGTTCGACATCATCGCCGACAAGCTCCGCGGCTACAAAGGCCTGTGCATGGACATGTATCGCCAGCCGGAGAAAGTCGTGGCCGCCTGCGAGGCGATCGCCCCGCACCTGCTGCACGTGGCGCACATCACGGCCGACCCGGAGAAGAAGGTGCCCATCGGGCTATGGATGCACCGCGGCTGCGTGCCGTTCATCTCCCCTTCGCAGTTCGAGCAGTTCTACTGGCCCACCCTCAAGTGGATCATCGAGGAGCTGGCGAAGATGGGCCACCAGGTGCTCTTCTACGCCGAGGGGGAGTGGAATCCCAACCTGAAGTACATCGCCGAGTTGCCCGACTTGAGCATCATCTACCACGTCGACCGGGGCGACATCTTCGAGGTCCACAAGGCCGTGGGGCACAAGTTCTGCCTGAGCGGCGGGATCCCCAACGATCTCCTGGCCTTCGGCACGCCCGAGGAAGTGCGCGACTGCTCGAAACAGGTCATCGACGGCGTGGCCGGCGACGGTGGCTACATCATGGACGCAAGCGCCATCATGCAAGACGACACCACGATCGAGAACCTCCGGGCGATGACGGAGTTCACGCGGGAGTATGGGGTGTATTAGGGGCGAGGGATTAGGGACGAGGGGTGAGGGGTGAGGGATTAGGGACGAGGGATTAGGGGTCTGTCAAGCTCGAAATGACGGGTTGGGTGGCACTGGCGTCTCGCCAGTGCTGCCGTGGAAGCACGGGCAAGATGCCCGTGGCACCCGTCAAAACAGCCTTGACAGACCACCAGTGGTTTCACGAGAACACGGGACCGAGCAAACAACGGTGCATTTCACGCACCCTACACGTGGCGAGGAGTGATGGGAATGTCTGAGCAAGAGAACTCCAAGCGGCCCCCGGGCGTTTGTATTCCGTGGGAGGAGAAGCGTGGGAAGCTTCCCGAGATTTCCGGGGATGAAGACCTCGTCAAGCGGGTGTGGGAAGACACCGACGCTTTGGCGTACATCTACATCTGGCACTGTCTGCTCGCGTTCTGAAAGGAAGTCGACCGATGATTGAGGAGCAAAGCCTGGCCGAGGCGGTTGCCTTCTGCCAAGAGGATACGGTGAAACGGCTCGTCCGGGAGAAGATCGAGGCCGGCACCAGCGCCAACGACGTCGTGGCCGAGTGCAACGAGGGGATGGTCGAGCTGGGGAACCGCTTCGGCCGGGAAGAGTGCTTCATTCCCGACCTGATGATCGGCGGCATGATCATGAAGGGCTTGATGGCCGAGCTGGGCCCGATGCTGGCCCCCGAGGAGAAGGCCGAGGCCCAGGCGAAAGCGGTCGTCGGCACCGTTCAGCACGACGTCCACGACATCGGCAAGGACATCCTGATCATGATGCTCCGCGGCGTCGGTTTCGAGGTCGTCGACCTGGGCATCGACGTGCCGCCCGAGAAATTCGTCCAGGCCGTGCGCGAGCACGAGCCGGCCGTCGTGGGGTTGAGTCTGCTTCTGACCACCTGCTTCAAGTCGGTTACGGCCACGGTCGACGCGATCCGCGCCGCCGGGCTGCGGGAGAAGGTTGCCATTATGGTCGGCGGAGCGGCGGCCAGCGAGCTTTTGAGCCAGAACGCCGGATGCGACTTCTACGGCAAGTCGGCCGTCGACGGCCTCAACTACGCCTGCCAAGCGGCCGGCGTGGGGTAGGAGGTTCCCGGGCACCTGGTCCTTCAAGGATGCGAGGAACCATGCGAAGGAGCTTTGTTGCGATTGTCTTGCTCCTGGCGGCCGGCTCTCCCAGCGCCGCTCAGGACTGGGCCAGGAAGATGTTCGATCACACCAGCCACGACTTCGGCGTGGTCGCCCGCGGGCAGAAGGTCGAGCACCGTTTTTCGCTCCAGAATATTTATGTGGAGGACGTGTCGATCGAGGCCGTCCATTCAACCTGCACTTGCACCACGCCCGAGGTCAAGAAGAAGAGGCTGAAAACGTACGAGAAGGGGGAGATCGTCGCGGTCGTCGACACGGAAAAATTCCTAGGGCGCCGGGAAGCGACGTTCCGGGTCGTCTTCGACGAGCCGTTTCCCGCCGAAGTGCAGTTGCACTGCTACGTCCGCATCCGCAGCGACGTGGTCCTCCACCCCGGCATGGTCCGATTCGGCTCAGTGCTTCACGGGTCGGACGCCCCCCCCAAGAAAATCTCCATCAGCTACGCCGGCCGGAACGATTGGCAAATCCTCCGCGCCGGGAGCAACAACCCGCACCTGGAGACGAAGCTCGTCGAGACGGGCCGCCAACTGGGGCAAGTCAGCTACGATCTGTTCGTCGGGCTCAAGGCCGGCGCCCCGGTCGGCTATCTCCGCGATCGCGTGGTGCTCGTCACCAACGATCAAGACACCAGCGCCGCGCAGGTCATCGTTTCCGTCGAAGGCACGGTGACCTCGACCCTTTCGGTCAAACCGTCGTCTTTGATGTTGGGCCTGATCACCGCGGGGAAGGAGGTTGAGAGGACCCTCCTGGTTCGCGGCAGCGAAGCGTTTCGGATCGTGAACATCTCCGGCCCCGACGAGCAGTTTCGATTCAAGCTCTCCGAGGAGGCGAAAACCCTGCACGTCGTTCCCGTCACGTTCTCCGCCGGCGACGCCCCGGGCAAAATCAGCGGAACGATCCGCATCAAGACCGACGTGCCCGGGAGCGAAGTTCTGGAAGTGCAGTTCCACGGCCAGGTGGTCGCGCCTTCCGAAGAATCGGACTCCGGGGAGGTGTCTGAAGGGGCTGCAAGCCAGCAAGCTCCCTAGTCCCGGGCTGCCCGCGCAGAAGATGGGTTGGTGCGGGCCGAGCGCAGCCACGCCGTTGACACACCGGGCGCTTCCCCTCCATACTGTCCGTCATTCGACGCTGCGGCCACGGCGTGCCGCGACCACCTTGACCCTAGCCCCAGGGAGTCGACGATGGGCTTAAGAACTTCTTTCCTCTGGGTGGCTTCCGTTCTTCTTTCATCGCTCGCAACGGGCGCCGAGCCGGTGGGCGAGCGGCCCTATGAAATGGTCTGGGCCGGCCGCACGGAGGATACGCACCCGGCGCTCGTCGATTTCGAGAATATCGAGGGCTGGACCGTCGAGTGTGAGCAGGCCGAAGCCACCTTCACCCGCTCGCGCCAAGAGCAACTCTGGGGCGAGTACGTGGGTACGCTCGTCTATCGGGGCACGGGCCCCGGGGCGACGGTCACGCTGAAACCTCCCCAGCCGGTCCCGATCAAAGGGCCGTTCGACTGCCTGAACTTTTGGGTCTATGGAAACAACTGGGCCTGGGTGCCCGACCGGACCACGCCGCAAGTCGAGATCCGCGTGCTCCTGCGTGGCCGCGGCGGCGGGCTGGTTCGCGCGGCCATGGGGAGAGTCCGCTGGAGGGAGTGGTGGGTGATGCACCGCCGGCTTCGTCCCGACGAACTGGCGCTGCTCGAAGACGGGGCAACGTTCGAGGGACTGGAAGTGGCCGGTGGCCGAAACGAGGAGGACCGGCGCCTCCACTTCGACAACCTGGCCGCGTACAAGGAACAGTTGCCGCCCTTGGAGTTCGAGCCGCGCTCCAAGCGTGGCATCGACCTTCCGCCCGGCCAAACCACCGGCACGAACACGGGGCCGGGAAGGCTCCCCTTCCCAAATCGCGAAGAGACCATCCTGCCCGACAATCTCACCGACCGGTTCCAGGTCAGTCTGGAATCGACCGACGGGGAGTTCCTCTTCCATTACCGGGGCGACGACGGCCATCTCGTCTACCGCTACAAGCCGGAAATGGGCACGCTCAGCGACGTAACGGCCAAGTGGGAGGAAAAAAGGGGTCAGAACTCTTTTTCGGACGAGAGGGGCCAGGGAGATGCGGTAAGCACCAAAAAGAGTTCTGACCCCTTTTTTCCAGGGGAATTTCAACCAACGGTCGAAGGCGGCGTCTACTTCTGGTCGGACGACTCGGCCAGTGCCGTCCCGCCGGAGAAGATCGAACTCGACGAGTGCGTGCAGGAAGGCGACGCGGTCGTCTCCAAGTGGCGATGCACGTTAGGCGAGCGTACCGCCGAGTTGACTTATACGCTCAGGCTTTGGCAAAAGTCGTTGGTCGTCGACGTGAAGTGCCCCGGCGGGCACGTCGGCGAGTTCCGCACGGGGAAGGCCGTTGGCGTGGAGAACCCACGGCTGGTCACGCTCCCGTATCTCGCCGGCGACCAAGAGCGGCCCGCGATCCTCGTGACCGGACCGCCGGAAAAACCGCTCTTCCTCTCGGCGCTGGTCGACTACTACCGCTCGAACGCCTCGTCCCTTTGGGCTATCAACCAGGTCGCCGACGACGGCGCCGCCACCTACAACGGCGGCTCGCGCTATCTGCCCAAGACCGACGGGCAACGCAACCCCTGCTTCGAGCGGCTGTTCTTGACCGTGTCTCCGCGCTTCGAAGAGGTGCTGCCGAACGTGGCCAATCCCAAGTCACCCTGGATGCACGTGGCCGGAGAGCGTCTGTGGCGGGCACACGGGGCCTCGAACCGCGAGCACGATTACGCCCACTGGAAGAAGGTCGCTCGGCATGGGATGACGAAGGTCGTGATTACCGACCACGAAACGGGCTGGCGCGACGGCGGGGAGAGCTTCACGCTTAGAACCAGGGCGGCCCCCAAGAAAGGCGGCGACGAAAGCCAGGCCGAGTACGCCCGAAAGATCCGCGCGCTCGGGTTCCGCTACGGGATCTACAACAACTACACGGATTTTGCCCCCGTCAACGAGCATTGGGACGAAGACTACGTCACCCGCCTCTCCGACGGCGAGTGGCAGTCCGCCTGGGCGCGATGCTACAACCCGAAACCCTCCCGGGCGGTGGAGCTGGAGGCCCGCCTGGCCCCGATCATCCAGGAGAAGTTTCATCTCGATACGGCCTATTGCGACGTCCACACGGCCGTCCGGCCCTGGTCGTACTGCGACTTCGACGCCCGGGTGCCCGGCGCCGGCACCTTCGCCGCCACGCTCTACGCCTACGGCGAGATCATGCTCCATCAGAAGAAGACGTGGAACGGCCCGGTCTACAGCGAGGGGAACAACCATTGGTACTACTGCGGGCTGACCGACGGCAACTATGCCCAGGACCAAGCGGCCCGGCTCGACGTGAACCCCTGGCTGGTCGATTTCGATCTCCGCAAGCTCCACCCCCTGTGCTGTAACTTCGGCATGGGGAACCTGGGCATGTTCTACGGTCGCGAGCAGGGAATCGGAAAAACGCCCGACGAGCGCGAGGCCCGGCTCGACCGGTTCCTGGCCGCCACGCTCGCCTTCGGCCACACGGGCTTTTTGGTGTTTGAAGGCGGCATGGAAAACGCCGTCCGCAGCTACTTCAACCTCCAGCAGGTCCACGCCCACTACGCCCAGGAGATCGCGACGGACATCCGCTATGCCGACGAGAAGGGCAACCTGCTCGACACCAGCGCCGCGGTGGCCACGGGAGCGTACCGGCGGTCGCAGGTCGTCACCCGCTACTCCAACGGGCTCGAAGTCACGGTCAACGGCCATCCGACCGATACGTGGAACACGCCCGAAGCCGAGCTGCCGCCAAACGGCTGGTTTGTCCGGGATACGGGAGGCGAAAAACTGGTCGCCTGGAGCGCGATCGTCGACGGGCACCGGGCCGATTACGTTGACTCCCCGGCGTACGTCTATGCCGACGGCCGCGGCCGCTTCACCCCGTTCGACAAGGCCGCCTGCGACGGCCAGTTGATCGCGCACAAACGGTCCGACGGCGGCGTCGAACTGATCCCCGTGGGCAAGTGTTCCGCTTTCGCCATCTCGCTCGACGGCCATTCGGCAACGGCCGAAGCGCTCGACGAAGAGACCAACCCGCTGGGGCCTGCTGAAACACGGGTGAGCCGCGGTTTGGTGTACGTCACGCCCGTGCCCGGCGCTTTCAGCTATCTCCTTAAGCCGGCGGAAGCGCCGCCGATTCGCTTGCGATGCGAGCGGGAAAAGGTCGTGCCGGGCGAGAGCGTGACGATCGCAGGCCGCACAGAGCACGCCTTCCGCGTTCCGTCCGACGCCGCACCCGGCGAGCGGCTCTGGAGGCGCTTCGACGACGCCTGGATCGACTTCACGGTTCTCCCGCTGGTCACGGCGAAGCTGAACGTCGACGGGGCCCTGCGCCTCAAGCTCACGCCGCACTTGCCCTCGGCGTCTGAGGCGACGCTCACGCTTGGCAGTGCCTCGCAAGTGGTCACACTCGTGCCGGAGAAGACCGTCGAGCTCGAATTCCCGCTCGAAGCGCCCGAACGCGAGGAAGTCCGCGAGATCCCCTTCAAGGTGACTGCCGGCGATCTGATGCATGAGGGGAAGTGGTGGCTCAAGGCCGAGGAGTCGATCCTGCCGATCGCCGCGATCTCGAAACGGATCGAAACGGGCCAGCGCTTAAGAGGCGATGTCGAAAAGGCGTTGGGCGACGAGACCCGGGCCCACGCACTGTGGACGGAACGGTCATGCGGCAATGAAATGAAGCCCTGTCTGTTCATGCATCCGCCCTACGTCGGCGGCGTGGGCTACACCTTCGCGCTGGCCGAACCGGTGGCTCTCCCGAAAGAGCCCAGGGCCGCCTTCCGCTGCCAAGTCGGTAAGGCCGACGGGAGCGACCCGGGCGACGGGATCCTGTTCCGCGTGGCTGTCGTCGACACCGACGGCGCCGAAACAATCGTCGCCGAGAAGCAGTGGATCCAACACGCTTGGACGCCGTTGGAGGCCGACCTGGCCCCCTGGGCGGGAAAGCAGGTGCGGATCAAGCTCACGAGCGACGTCGGCCCGGGCGACAATTCGTCGGGCGACTGGGCCTGCTGGACCGCACTGCGAATCGAAACCGCCGGGCCAGCGCTCCGCACGACCGTTCACGACCACCCGGTCGAACTGACGCGCAGCGATGGGCCGTTTCCCTTGGACGGCCTCACGGTCGACGACCTGAGGCGGGCCACCGGCGGCGTGCTCCACTACCAGGGAATCGGGCTCCAGTGCAGCGGCCAGTACGTCTCGCATGGGCGCTTGAACGGCGCCGAGTTGGGCGAGCTTCCCACGGCCGGAGGCCGGGAAGGCCAGGGCGTTTGGAGCGACGCCGCCATGACGCTCACCCCCGAAGCGATCGCCTCGCTCGGCGAGTGGAATCCTCTCGAAATCGAGAACCCGGGGCGCGACTCCTTCAAGATCGGCCGCTTTTGGATCGAGCTCGAGCTGGCCGACGGCCGCAAGGCTTCCTCCCAGGTCACGACCACGATCTTCACCCAGCCGCCCGAATGGCCCCACGCCGAGGGGACGCTGGTGCCCTTCGACGAACCGATCCGCGTGGAAATCCGGTTTCACGTGCTCCGCAACTCGAAAGAAAATTAGGCACCGACAATGAGCATTTTCATCGGCGAACTAATCGGAACGATGGTCCTGGTCCTCTTGGGCGATGGCGTGGTGGCCAACGTCTCGCTGGCGAAATCGAAGGGGCAAAACTCCGGCTGGATCGTGATCGCCGCCGGCTGGGGATTCGCCGTGGCGATCGCCGTCTATATCTGCGGCTGGGCCAGCGGAGGGCACATCAACCCGGCCGTCACGATCGGCCTGGCCGCCGTCGGCGAACTCTCCTGGACCCAGGTCCCCACCTACCTGGCCGGCCAGTTCGCCGGCGGATTCCTCGGTGCCGTCTTGGTGTGGCTGGCGTATCTGCCCCACTGGGCCGAAACCCCCGACCCCGGCGCCAAGCTGGGCATCTTTTGCACGATCCCCGCGATCCGCAACGCGTGGGGCAACCTGATCTGCGAGATCATCGGCACGGCCATGCTCTTGATCGGCGTGCTGGGCATCCTCAACACGAACAACGAGCTGGGAAGCGGCTTCGGACCGTACGCCATCGGCATCCTGGTCTTCAGCATCGGCCTTTCGCTGGGCGGGCCGACCGGCTACGCCATCAACCCGGCCCGCGACCTGGCCCCGCGCCTGGCCCACGCTCTCCTCCCCATCGCCGGCAAGGGAGGTTCCGACTGGGGCTACGCCTGGGTTCCCATAGTCGGCCCGCTCCTCGGCGGCGTGCTCGGCGCCGTGGTCTACACCCTGCTGTTGGCCGATCTCGCGCCGCTGGTCACGCCGTGACCGGGCGTGTTGCCCAAATGCGCCGAATCGGGTAGACTATTCCGCGGGGCGCTCTTCTCGCTCGTGGGCGTCGTGTTCCTGTTCGTCGCCGGGATCGCGGTGATGGGGCGCGACCGTAGTACGATCTATCGAGAAATCGAGCGGAACACGGGTGGCCGCGGCTTCCGGCCCAAGCAGGCCCAACGCAAGGCGGACGAGCGTCGTCTCCGTTGCCGCCGTGAGCCCCGGACGACGCAGGAAAAGAAAGGACACATCACCATAACTATGGCAATCAGCCACTTCAACCATCGTGACCATCCAGACGCTTCGGTTACCACGGCAGTACTTCTTGCGGCCGGTACGGGAAGCCGACTCCAGCCCTTGACCGATGACGCGCCCAAGTGCCTCACGGAGATCGACGGGATACCCATCCTTCAGCGACAGGTCCGCTGCCTCCACCAATGGGGCTTCAAGCGGCTTGTTGTCGTCGTGGGCTACCTGGAGCATCGTATCCGCGAGTTTCTCGACGCATGGACGGGCGACCTGAGGATCGACTACGTCGTCAGTCCGCACTACCGGACCACCAACAACATCTACTCGTTGTGGCTTGCGCGGGAAGAAATCCGCGAGCCCTTCCTGCTGCTTGAGTGCGATCTGGTCTTCGAGCCGTTCTTGCTAGCAGACATGCTTCTCCCCGACAAGATAGCCGTTGCCCGTGTGCAACCCTGGATGATGGGCTCCACGGTCAGCCTCGATCCTTTCCAGCGAATCACGGACTTCTGCGTCGGCCACAGCGAGGTTCCCGACGACTCCCGCTACAAGACCGTGAACATCTACAGTCTTTCGCTGCCGTCGTGGCAGCGGGTAACGAAGCGACTGAACCGGCACATCTCGGCGGGCAAAGTGAACGACTACTATGAAGCCGTCTTCGCCGAAATGATGGCCGACGGCAGCCTCTCTTTCGAGCCCGTCTTCTTTGACGACGGCCGCTGGTACGAAGTGGATACACTCGCGGATTTGCATGAAGCCGAACGCCTGTTCTCGGACGATTTCAGGCCGCCGACTTCCCGACTGGCTGAAAAGCATGGCTGAACTCGATTACGCGGGAGTCAACCAGTATTGGAGCAACGCCCGGCCTTCGATCCTGGGACCGTACATGATGGACGGCTTCGGTTTCCCCGCCGGCGCCGGCCGGTTTCGTTTCCACGGCGAATCGAGGATCGTCTCGCGGTTGATCCGGGAGTTGGATGGCGGCGGTACCGCGTTGGACTTAGGTTGCGGCGTCGGCTACTGGGCCGAGTATTTCGCCGGGCATTTTGCCAAGGTCGTTGCCGTCGAGGCGAGCCTGCCGCTGTACGAAGCCACTCGGCAGCGATGTACTCCCTATCCCAATGTCGCGGCCATTCACGGCGACGTGCTGGCGTTCGAGCCGGAGGACCACTATGAACTGGTGTTCCTCGGCGGCATGTTGATGTATCTCAACGAGAGTGACGTGATTTCCCTGCTGCGGAAGCTCGCCCCCTTCCTAGACCGAACTTTTTTGCGGAGTTAGAGGTCGAATCTGCTTGTAGCCCGTGAAAAGTGTCCAATTTCGACAATCGCGTTTTTCCATTTGTAGCCAGAATCTATCCATTAGGGGGGTTGCGCTATTGTGCACTTATCTATAAACA
>JBDRTC010000008.1:0-4167 GCA_043824335.1 Planctomycetota bacterium
TCAAACGGATCCTGCCCTTCAAGAGCGTAGTATCGGGGTAGAGTCTCCTGGTCGACTGGCCCGTTGATCTCTTCCAAGGATTCACCTATCCGAGCTAACGACTCATTCAGGACCCCTAGATAGGAAGTGGGCAAGCCCGCCGTTATAAGCAAAATCGGGCTTCCCCGCATTGCTTCGATGAATCGCAACAAGCCACCGAACAGGCGGTGGTCATAGGCATGGATTTCATCGAATACGAAAGCCGATTGCGCCAGTGCTGGCCACGCGTAAAGACCCCGCCGGTGGTTCTGGGTCAGCCCGAGAACTGTATCGACCGTGCAACACACGATTGGTGTTGACCACGCCGAGAGCGACTCCAATCGCAGTTGTTCCTCCGTCGTGTCTTCGTCCGGCCGAACGCCTACGATCATTTCCAGGTCGATTGCGGCCCGGCTGTGGAATAGGCGAGCATGGTGCTTCGACGTTCCTGCCACCGGGTCGAACAGGTAGCCCCGAAAACCCTCGGTCGCCGTACCGGTGGTCGGGTAGCAGAAGTACAGGCGGTGGTCGGGCCAACGTTTGGCTGCCCGGAGATAGGCCGCGAGTGTCTTGCCAGTCCCACAGCCAGCGCGCACCAGGACAACCCGGCCTGCCGCTTCCGCCACGTCGCGCTGAAAGGGGCGGACCGGCTTCCCGTCCAGTCGCTCCTTCACGAGAGACGCGAGGTGCTCCGAGGCCGGCAGGTTATCTAGGCTCTTGGAGACCCATCGCCCCAAGTCGTCCGACCCTCCACGCGCCTTCGGCAGAGCGGAACCCGCAACGTCGACGGCGACCAGGCATGCCTTGCACGCGGCTACAAACCGCCGCTCTTCGTCGTTAAACCCACGCCAAGTCTTCAGGGATTCCCTGGAGGCTCGTGTGATCCTGGCCAAGGCACTGTCGCGGCTGGTCCGTATCAGCGGGAGCATGACATCGCGAAACAGTGGAGGCGCAGTTAAGTCGAACGCCTCGGCAATGTGATCGAGGCAGCGCCCAAAGTCTGGATGTCCCATGAGCACGCGCATCTGGCCATTGCCCGTGCCGCTGGGGATTTCCCGTGGCGGTGAAGGTCTGTTGTGGGCGGGGTGGTGCCCTGTGACGGACCACAACACGATGGCCCAGTCCGCGATGTCAGTCAGAGCGATCCGCAACCACTGCTGTAAATCGGCTTCCTGAAGGATTAGGTACGTGACCCACTCGTGGCGCAGGCCCTGAGATCCAGATCGCAACCACCGTACCATCCCCTGGAAATGGTCGTTAGCCTTGCCGAGGTCATGGACTAGGGCTGCTAATCTGACTACGCGAGTCAAACGATCATGCCAGTGGCCCGGCTGAAGTCCCAGCGCCTCTAACTGGCGGTCGCCTGTGGCGGCCAGCACTGCGGAGGCAGCTTGATCCACATGGGTTAGGTGTCCGCTCAGAAGCGCCCAATCGGGTGGATGCTCGGAATTTGGGCAGCTCTTCGCAAGCAGCCGGCTGAAGTCTGAGTCTACCATCACTCGGCTTCCATCCAATTCGGCACAAAGACCCCGCATCCAAACCTCCGCCGGCCGCCGAGGCCCTCCTCTTGCAGTCGGATCGACTCCTCTGCGGTGAGGTCCTGCACGCGCAGGGCGAAGCCGACGATCTCTTTGTCGCGGATACGGACGGTTCGGCGAAGGTAAGAGGAATGGGTGCCCGCGGGTTTATCGAGGTTGGCGGCGGCGATTTCAGGTTGGGGGATGAGGGAAGGCTCGCCGCGGATTTCCAGAGCCGCGAGTTGGCGACGGGCCGCTTCCAAGAACGGCTCCGGGTCCAGGAAGCCCTTGATGACGACCAATCGACTGTATAGCCGTGCCGCAGGCACGAGGACCCGCGTCTGGGGGACACCAATCCGGATTCGGGAACCGTTGATGTCGAGCGGTTTGCCCGCCCAGCCCCAAAACCTGCCCGATCCGGTCGGACGCCAAGCGGATTGTCAGCCGGCTGCGATCGGTCAAAGCCAACCTCCGGTCGCCAACGAGACGGCCGCCGATCGGATGGATGCCCACCTCGTCGTCGCCATGCAATTCGGGCACCAGACGCGAGACGGCCGCCAGCAGGTGATAGCCGTGGTCGGCTGGGATCTCTCCTCCGACGACGCGGAACTGTACGTCGACCTTTGTCATATCCTCCCTCCCCCAGCAGCGTGCGAATCCGCACGGTAGCCGTGTTGTCGAGTTCAATCTGCCTTGAGGGCGCGTCTCGCTCGGCGTTTGCCGGCGTGTTTGTTGGCCGACGCCGCCGGCACGCCTTCCGCATAGGCTCTTAGCGATTGGGTCAACTCGCCAGCCGCTTCCTTCCGCAACTCCGCCGGCTCCAACACCTCCGCATGTCGCCCGAAGCCGAGAATCCACCGCTTGATTTCTTCGGTGCCGTCGAGATCGAACTCGGCGATCAGGCTGCCGCCTTTTTGCGGCGTGAGCTCTTGGCTCGGGTGCCACGACTTCTCTTGGACGTACCGGGCTACTTCGGCGGAGAAACGGACCTTGACGTGCACGTCACCTTCGCCCTGGAAGATGCCGAACGAGCCCGAGACGTGGTTGCGAAGATCGAAGTCGTCGGGCCGCTGGAATCGCAGTTCTTCAAGCCCAACGTCTTCGACCCGGTCGATCTTCCAGTGGCGAATCTCTTCATGGTCGGGCGCGTAGCCCACCAGGTAAAGCGAACCGTGGTGATTGACGATCCCGTAGGGGTAAATCGGGTAGCTCACGCTTTCCGTGGCCTGGAGCGACCGGTAGGTGATGAACGTTTGGCGACGCTCCTCGCTCGCCTGCACCAGTTGGTCGATCATCTCGGCCTTCTTTGAGTAGTCGCTGATGCCCCTGGCCGTTTGATGGAAGAGCGGTGCGAACAAAGCGATGTAGCGCAGGGCTTGCGTGCTGAGCGACGCGCGGATCTTCCGGTACGCCCGCCGCGATGCCTCCCAGAACACCGTGCCGGCCAGGGGCTCCAGGAGATGCTGGCCCAAGTAGAGAGCGATGGCCTCGTCGAAGGCAAAGCTCATCGGCGGCTGACCTACCAGAGGCTTCATCTGCCAAGTCTTGCGACCCCGCTCCCCGACGGTCTCCTCGATCGGAAACCCCACTTCTCTGAAGACTTCGAGATCGCGGCGGATGGTCTTCTCCGTCACTCCCATTTCCTGGGCCATTTCCCGCACTGTGACCCCGTAATGCCGGGCGCAGAGAAGTCGCAGCAAGGGCCATTGTCGAAGCAAGGGCGAACGCTCACGCATGGCCGAGTCCTCGTGTTTCACAACCGCCGAGTGAACCTGCTGCGGAGTGCGTTCCCAAGAATCTGAGTCCGCATCGCGCCCACTACAAGACAACACCTACCAATCGGGGGGTCGTGAAGGTTGGGCTTGTTGTTCTACAGCGAGCTGCCCGACAGTCTAGCAACGAGCACGAACGGGTCCGGTCCAACGTGCCAGATGTACACTTATGGCCCTGCCGGTCCCATACAGTGCTCACAATCGCCTGACGCCCCCCTGACGGGCCATCCGGTGGCAGGGAGGGCGGTGGGGTTGGGCGGAGGTAGGTGCGAAGAAATGAATCACCGTCACGGTGAGCACGCCGCAATTCGGATGAATGACGGCGACAATCGCCACCCGCTGCAACGGCGCTGGACCTGGAGCAGCCCCAGCCAGCACGCGACTTGTAAGACTCCACCGTCCACAACACCCGGTTTTGAGCAAGCAAAGCTGAAACTGGCCGGTTTGGATCGGCAATCGGCCAATTCTTACATTTGGGGCGTTGCCGTGAAGTCGGGGATGCCTGCGAGCTTCCGCGAGGTGAAGCGGCAACGGAACGGCGGGGTGCGCCGGCTAGAAAAAACGCCGCGCGGCCGACCAACGACAGGGTCAAACCACGCGACGTCCATTTGGCGGTGGCGCTACAAAATGGGCTGGTGCAGCGCCAAGGTCCCCAGAATACTCCGGCCGGGACCGGCCTGCAACAGGCGGCGGGGAGCGGCTGCGAAAGTACCAGTTTCAGCCCGCGGTACGATCGTCTGAGACGGCCCTGGCAACGCGAATCGAGGGGTCGGTGGTGTGATTGGACGTTCAGAGGGGCAATGGCCATCCAGGCACACGTAGGCGTGGGCTTCCCGGTGCCAGAAGCGAAATCCAGGGGG
>JBDRTC010000009.1:0-16158 GCA_043824335.1 Planctomycetota bacterium
GTAGCCGTTGAACTTGTGGACACCTTCCATTATATTGTCTGTCCTCTGCGGTGTGTGTCAAGACGGGCAGCAAAGGGTTCGCGTGATGCAGATGACTCCCCGCCAACGTTGGCTCGCGCTCCTGGACGGCAAATCGGCCGATCGGGTCCCCACGGACTATCAGGCGACCGACGAGGTCACCGCCCGACTGCTGGCTGATTTGAACTGCCCGGACGAGGCGGCCCTGTGGCGCAGGCTCTCGATCGACAAACGCACGGTCGTCGAGCCGAGGTGGAAGCTCGAACATCATCCGGACGACTCCGAAGCCGACATGTGGGGCGTCCGCTACCGGTCGGTCGAGTACGGCACGGGCGCTTACGAGGAGCCGGTGTTCCATCCGCTGGCCAAGGCTGCAACGGCCGCCGACGTCCACGCCCACCGCTGGCCCGATCCCGACGACTTCGACTACGGCCCCATCACCGGGGCCGTCGAAGCCGACGACGGCACGTATCCGATGCACGTCGGCTGCTACGAGCCCTTCTTGTTCTATGGGTACATGCGAGGGCTCCAGCAGGCGTTTGAAGACCTGGCCCTTTACCCGGATGTTGCCGACGCGATCCTGGGCCACCTGTTCGATTTCCACTACGAGCACACCCGGCGGATGTTCGAGGCGGGCCGGGGCCGGATCGACACGACCTGGGTGGCAGAGGACCTGGGGGCCCAGACCGGCCCGCTCGTGAGCCTCAAGACCTACCGCCGGTTCCTGCTCCCCAACCAGATCAAGATGGCCAACCTGGCCCGAAGCTACGGCATCCACGTGATGTACCACACCGACGGCGCCGCCCGGGTGTTCCTTCCGGACCTGATCGACAAGGTGGGCATCGAGATTCTCAACCCCATCCAGTGGCGCTCGGCGGGCATGGAGCGCGAGAGCCTGGTGGCGGAGTTCGGGGCGTCGGTCGTGTTTCACGGCTCGATCGACAACCAAAAGACGCTGCCCTTCGGCACGGTCGACGACGTGATCGACGAGGTCCGCCAGAGCGTGGATATCTACCGCGACGCCCGCTGGATCTGCGCCCCCTGCCACAATTTCCAGCCGGTCAGCCCCACCGAGAACATCGTGGCCATGTACGAGACGATCCACCAGCTTGGTTGAAGTCCCCTCGGCGCCTGACTATATTGGGTCTTCATCCGCTCATCCCGGCAACCGACCCTGCGAATCGAGAGACCGCTCATGGACATCTCCGCGGAAGCTTTGAGCAAGACGAACTTCTCGACGATCGATTGGGTGATCGTCATCTGCTACCCGATGATCTCCGTGGTGATCGGGCTGATGGTGCGGAAATACATCAAGAGCATGAAGGACTTTGTCACCGCCGGGCAATCGCTCGGCACCGCCTTGGGCGTGGCCACCCTGACCGGCACGGAATTGGGGCTGATCACGGTGATGTACAGCGCCCAGAAGGGATTCACCGGCGGGTTCGCGGCCTTTCACATCGCCCTGGTGGCGGGGGTCGTGACGTTCTTCGTGGGCGCCACGGGCTTCCTCGTCTACCGGCTCCGGGCAATGCAGGTGCTAACCATCCCCGAGTTCTACGGCCGCCGCTTCGGCCGGAAAACGCAGATCCTCGGCGGGCTCATGATGGCCTTCGGCGGCATCCTGAACATGGGGCTGTTCCTGAAGGTCGGGTCGATGTTTCTGGTGGGCATCACGGGCCTGACCGACCAGAACCTGCCGATTCCCGAAGCATGGGGCTTGCCGGCCATTCCCGCCTTGCAGGCGATCATGGTCTTCCTTTTGACGCTGGTTCTGATCTACACCTGTTTGGGCGGCATGATCTCGGTCGTGCTGGCCGACTACGTGCAGTTCGTCGTGCTCTCCTTCGGATTGTTGCTGACCACGGTGCTGGCCATGTACAAGCTGGGTTGGGCGCACATCTTTTCGAGCGTCCAGGAGATCATGGGGCCGGAAGGCTTCGACCCCACCATTGCCGAAGGGGGATTCGGCGTGGAATACATCGTGTGGATGGGGTTCGTCGGCCTGATCGGATGCGCCGTTTGGCCCACGTCGGTCGCCCGGGCTTTGGCGGCCGAGAGCCCGGCGACGGTGAAGAAGCAGTTCATGTTCGCGTCCATTTCCTATTTGATACGTTTCCTGATCCCGTATTTCTGGGGTATTTGCGCCCTGGTGTTCATCATGGGCATGGACCCACAACTCAAGGCCCAGTTTTTCCCCGCCGCCGGAGGCGCGGACCCGGTCGACAACCTCTACGCGATGCCGCTCTTCCTGGGCCGGATTCTGCCGCCGGTAGTCATCGGGATCATTTCCGCCGGGATGATCGCCGCCTTCATGTCGACGCACGACAGCTACCTGCTCTGCTGGAGTTCCGTGCTGACCCAGGACGTAATCGCCCCCCTCTTCGGCGAGCGCCTGAGCGGGAAAACCCGCATCCTCTTGACCCGAGTGTTCATCGTCCTCATCGGTCTCTACGTCCTCTATTGGGGGCTTTTGTACGAGGGCAAGGAGGACGTCTGGGACTACATGGCGGTGACCGGCGCGATCTACTTTACCGGGGCGTTTGCCCTGTTGGGGGGAGGCCTCTACTGGAAGCGGGCCAGCTCGACCGGCGCCGTTCTGGCCATTTTGGCGGGCAGTTCGGCCGTGCTCGGGCTGAGCCCCGTGCAGGAATTCTTCGGTGTAGACATCCCCACTGCCCGGGTCGGCCTGTGCAGCATCGGGGGCACGCTTTTGGTCATGGTGGTCGGCTCTCTGCTCTTCCCGGATAAGAAGCGGGACCTCTCCAACGCACCCGAAATCACGTGAGATAAGCCATGTCGCTGCCCTTGGACTTTTGGATCGTCTTGTGGAAGATCGTGCTCATCGGTGGGCTGATCCTCTTCGGCTCGATGGCCGTCTGGGTCACCATCGGCGGGTATTACGACATCAAACGCCTCTTCAAGCGAATGGCCGAAAACCACGAAGAAGAAGAGCCGTAGCGACGGTTCAGCAAACCTGAAACGCCGCCGGGCCGGCCGTGGTTGTGAAGAACGACGCGGTCCGGGCGATCGCGGGGAACTTCGACCCGTACGACTCGGCCCAGGCTGCCAGGAAGGACTCGGCCTCCGACTGCTCGACCAGCGCCCACACGCTCCCCCCAAAACCCGCGCCAAACGCCGAAGCGGCCGCCGCACCGTGTTCCCGGGCACTCCGGGCAAGATACGAGGTCTCCGGGATCTGGTTTCCCAGCAGCTCTTCGGCCGCGCGCTGGGAGCGGTCGACCAGTCGGCCGAACGTGCTTACGTCGTTTTGGGCCAACGCGTCGCCGGCGGCGGGCAGAATCTCTTCGCTCTCCACCAGGAAATGCTCCAGGCGTTTGGCCAGCGGTCCCGGTTGCGAAGAATCGCTCTCGGCCGACCGGACGATGCTTCTTAACCGCTCGGCCGCCTCCGGGCCGCTATCGAGCGCGGCCGCCAGATGCTGGTCGTCGCGGCCGGTCTCTTCGCGCCAGAGTTCCGCAACCGCCGTAGCCAGGCGCGACGCGGCATTGTACTTCTCCATGGCCGCTCCGGTTTTCTCGGCGGCCACGCCGCTGGTGGCCACGGCGAACGTGTAACCTGCGGGAACGGCTATCGCCCGCTCGAAACGGACCGGGCAATACGCGTACTGGCTCATCCGGTTCGCGCGGGAGCAGAGCATGGCGGTATGGTCTTCGCTGCCGCCAAAGGTGCCCACGCCGCGATCCCCTTCCAGCGAGCCGAACGTCTGACCGTTTTCGACGGTGCCCAGGTACCCGGCCAGATCGGTGAGATTGTGGACGTTTTCCCGGTACGGGCCACTTTCGTGAAGCTCGTTCACGTCGGCCAGGGCGAGAAACACGGCGACCATCATGGCGCTGGAGCTGCTCATGCCCGCCGCGGGCGGCAGGTCGCTCGAAAAGGCCATCTCGGCCCCGCGACTTGCCTCGGGGAAATTGCGGGCGATGCGTCGGGCCACGGTCATCGGATAGTTCGACCAGTGGCCCACGCGCGGCACAAGCTCCGCATCGAGATCGAACGCGATCGTTTCCCCGCGCGCGGCGTCGACCACGCTGACGCGGCGATCCTCCCGGGCCACGGCCACCAGGGAAAATCCCTGCTCGACGGCCATGATCAGGCTTCTTCCGCCCGCGTAGTCGGTGTGCTTGCCCAGCACCTCGATCCGCCCGGGGACGAACAGCGCCCGCAAGCGCCGGCCGTGGCTCTCCTCCACGGTCTTTGCCAGCGCGGCGACGGCCCCGGCAAACCGTTCCGCTTTCCCCCAACAAGCCTCGCCTGGAAGACCGGAGCGGGCGAGCCCGTCGGCAAGCTGCCGGAGATTCGTGAGGTCGCCCCGGTAGTCGAGCCGCTGGATCAAAGCTTCACCTCCACGTGGGCCAGTCTCTTGGCCACGGCGGCCACGTCCTTGCGGCTGGTCAGGTCCAAAACGGGCGCCCGAACCAGCACGGCGCGAAACGTCTCGCCAAGCTTCTCGATGGCGTACTGGACGGCGTCGGGAAGCTCGAGCTCGCCGCGCTTGGAAGGCTTGATGTTGCGGCAGGCCTCGAAGATCGAGGGGCCGAAGCGCCAGCAGTTCATGCTCAGCCAAAGGGGCCGGGGCAACGACGCCAGCGTCGCTTCGTCCGGCTTTTCGAGCACGCCGAGCAAACGCTGCCCCTCGTCGATCTGGCCGACGGCGAAATGCCGGATCCGCTCCTTGGGAATGTTGCTCCCGGCGATCATGTTTTCCTGCTCGAAAAGCGCGACCGCCGAGCCGCCCTGCTCCCTGAGCCGGGCGAGCGCTTCGATCGGATAGTAATCGTCGGAGTTAATCACCAGAAACGGCTCGTCGCCGGCGAACGACGCGGCGGCGGCCACCGCGTCGGCCGTCCCTTTGGGCGCCTCCTGAACCGCGAACTCGACCGAGACCCGCTCGCAGCGGACCTCCTCGTGGTAATAGCGGCGGATCGCGTCGTGGTCGGGCGCCACGACCAGGCACACCCGGCGGTAACCCGCGTCGGCCAGGGCCGAGAGCACGTAGTCGAGGAACGGACGCCCGATCGGGATCATCGCCTTCACGCCGGTCTGGGCGGCGGCAGCCTGCGCTTCGTTCAGGGCGGCCGCGCCGTCGGGCCGCTGCATCCGCGTGCCGAGTCCCCGGGCAAGGATGACGGCCTTCTCCATCAATAGTTCGGTCATAGTCTACCGGTTGAAACGTAGTCGACCATTCATAAACCATTCGATTATGCACGCCGCCCCCCGGCGTGCAAGAACGGTTCCCGGAAAAGCCGCCGACCCCATCGTCCAACCCGCATCTTCAGCCCCACGTGGGGGGTGGCGATTGCGGTCGATGGATGCTAGTGGTTTGATGGTGGGCGGCGGTGGCCAGGGTGGCATGCCCTCGCGAAGCGTGGGCATGTGCCCACCAGACATGGCAACGCAAGCGACGCCATGCCACCCTCACCCGAGAACTACGGACTCAGAAGAGATCGCAACATGAGGTGTACCGTCGGCGTGCTCGCGGGCCTTGTGGCCTTGACTGAACTCGGCTTGGGTGGAGGAATCGTGATGGCAGATGAGGCGAATCTGCGCGACGAGCTTGCGAAACGGGTTTATCGCAACGCCGAGGGGGAGTCGATCCCATATCGGCTCTTCGTGCCTCGCCAGTACGATCCGAAGAAAGAATATCCCTTGATTCTGTTTCTCCACGGGGCGGGAGAGCGCGGGGACGACAACGAGGCGCAACTGATCCACCCCGAGGTGCTCCGTTTTGTCTGTGACGAGGCCAACCCTTGCTTCCTGGTTGCCCCGCAGTGTCCCGAAGAGCAGAAGTGGGTCGAGGTGCCTTGGGAATTCGAGGGCCCGCACAAGACGCCCGAGGAGCCCAGCCTGCCCATGCGACTCACCATGGAGTTGCTCGACGCACTGGAAGACGAGTTCCGCATCGATCCGTTGCGTCGCTACGTGACGGGCCTCTCGATGGGCGGCTTCGGCACGTTCGATGTTCTGGTGCGCCGCCCAAACGACTTCGCCGCCGCCATCGCGATCTGCGGTGGGGCCGACGAATCCGAGGCCGGGCGAATCACCCGGGTTCCTCTTTGGGTGTTTCACGGCAGCAGCGACCCGGGGGTTCCCGTGGTCCGCTCGCGCTCGGCCGTCGAGACCCTCAAAGCGGCCGGCGGCGATCCCAAGTACACCGAGTACGAAGGCATGGGCCACAACGTCTGGAGCCGCGCCTACCACGAGCCCGAACTGCGCGATTGGCTCTTCCGCCAGCGGCGGAAGGCGGAGTGAGTCGAGCGAATGTCTCGCGTGGGTCTCGCTTCGCTCGGCCGACCCTGCGCCTTCTAGGGACCGTTCACAGGATGGAGCCTCTCCCAGGTGCGCCGCCCCCAGTCGGACTCCTTGAGGCTGGCTTCGAGGAACTCCTCATAGGAGGAGAACTCCCGTTTGCGAGCTTCCCATTCGGCCATGATGGTCTCTTGAGCTTTGCGCTTCACGTCGACACAGTCGAAAGTCTTAGGTTTGGTCGTCATAGGCCAACTCCGCCGGGCTTCGTATTTCGATTGGCCGATACCCGTTCAGCACGTTCACGGCGTTGTATCTGCTGATGCGATCATAATTCACGATATGCCTGAAGTTCCAGCTGACAATCAGGTCGGCGTTGGCCACCGTTGCCGCCGCCACGTGGAGCGCGTCGCTTCGCGAATCACTTGCCAGAACGCCTTCGGCTATATAGGCGTCCGCCAGCGCTTCAACTTCTGGGCTTACGGGGATGTTTTCCAGATACTGCTCCGGTATCTCGTCGAACTGGGCACGAACTGGTTCTGGAGCGTCGCTCAACTCACGCAGGACTTCGGTCGACACGACCAGAGTAAACCGGCCGCGCCCCACCCGCTCGAAAAAAAGCCGACTCGGGTCGGCGAACTCTTCGTCGGCCACTCCCCCGAAGACTGAAGTATCCACATAGACTCGCATGGTGGGCATGCCACACTCCCAGAGTTGATTCTACGACCGCCGTCCATGGGAATCAATCCGTCTTGATTCTCTTGCCGGTCCTCTACCCAAACGCCGGGCCGGCGCCGCTGGGTTCCATGGGGTCGAGCTTGATGGGGTAGGTGCCGTAGGTGCGGATGGTGTTCCACATGGCCAGGTAGTTTTCGGGCTTCACCTGGGAGTGGATGCTGTTGGAGGAGGAGACGATCAGCCCGCCGCCGTGGGCCGCCTTGCGGATCACCTCTTTCGTCTCCCGAACCACCTCGTCCATCGAGCCGAACGGCAGCGTGCGGATGCAGTCGACGTTGCCTTTGAGCGCGAGCCGGTCGCCGTGCTGCTGTTTCATTTGGCCCATGTCGAGCCCGCCGGCCGGGTCGATCGGGTCAAGGCAGTCGGGCTTGGCGTCGAGGATCATGTCGAGGATCGGGCGGATGTTCCCGTCGCTGTGCTTGATTGTCATCAGGCCCGCCTCCTTGAACCCGGCGAACACCCTTACCAGGCCCGGGTAAAGAATCTCGCGGAAGACCTTGGGCGACATCATGGGCCCCCCGGTCGCGGCGTAGTCGTCGCCGGTGAACACGAAATCGGCGCCGAGCCGGGCACACTCCTTGGCATAGGCGATGTTCAGCTCGACGGAAAGCTCGGCCACGCCCCGGGCCAGCTCCGGCTCGGCCGCCAGGGCCATCAAAAAATCCTGGAAGCCCATCAGGGCCCGGGGGATCGAAAAAACGTCGTTCAGGTGAACGCCGATTGCCACATTGCCCTTGTGGTGCTTTACGAGCTTCTTGAGGCTCTCGAACCGGCCCGGAGCGCGGGGGTCGGGCGGCTCGTAGTTTCTGAGATCGTCGAGGGTCTTGATCGGTCCTTCGACCGGAACGACGTGCTCCTCGTCGCCCTTCTCGACGACCACGCCGTACTCGGTGCGCCAGCGGTTCGGGCCGACCTGCTCGCGGCGGATGTCGGGGGCCGTGAGGATCGCGTCGAGCCCCATGCGGAGCGTGAACTCCTCCATGGTTGTGCCCGGCAGAATCGCCTCCCGCACCCGGTGGTCGATAATCCATTCGAAATGGGGAACCCGGTCGGGCTCCTCCCGGCGAAGGACACGGAGCACCCGTTCGGCAGATGTCAGCTCGGCCATCAATTCACGCCTCAACCTCTCATTCGACCACCCCCGGCAAGCGGTGATTGTAGCAGGCCCCACATGGCGTGCAAGCGACGCTCCCGCGCTCGGCCGAAAAGGGAACGTAGATTGCCCAGACCTGTTCGCAGGAACATCCTGCCGAGAAAGGGCGGATTCCCTCCCGAATACTCTTCAGGACACGGAAGCGGCCTACCGACACCAATCGAGAGACAAACGGTGGGCGGCAAAGTCAGCCATGATCGGGATAGATCACTCATGAATCGGCAGCGTGAGTTGACGGCGGGGGCCTTCCCCTGGCAGCATCTCCCGGAAGAGACGGCCAACAGCGTCACGCACGGGATCGGCTTGGCCCTGAGCATCGCCGCCGCCGCGCCGCTTTTGACCGTCGCCGCCCTCTACGGCGGCCCGTGGCATCTGGCCGGGTGCGGCGTGTACGTGGCGACCCTGATCGCCTTGTACGCGGCCTCCACCTTGTCGCACGCCTTTCAGACGGCGCCCCTCAGGCGGCTCTTCCGAAGCCTGGATCAGGCGTTGATCTATCTGTTGATCGCCGGCACGTACACGCCGTTCGCGCTTGCGTACGTGCGGGATGGTTGGTGGTGGCTCCTGACGGGGCTCGTGTGGGGCATCGCCTTGGCGGGGTTTCTCTCCAAGACCGTTTGGCGACATCGCGTCGACGCGACCACCGTCTGGGCCTACGTCGTGCTGGGGTGGTTGCCCACGATCGGCCTTGCGGAAATCCTCCGCGTTCTTCCGCTGGGTGTCTTTTGGTGGTTGTTGATCGGCGGCTTGTTCTACATGGTGGGGATCGTGTTCTTGAAGCTCGATGAAAAGGTCCCCTATTTCCACGCCACCTGGCACGTTGTGGTGATTGCCGGGAGCGCCTGCCACTACGCGGCGATCCTCTTCTACGTGGTGCCCGTGCGGGGCTAACAGCCCGTTGAAACCGTGAACACTCCGGGACCGCAGATGGCCCAGCCCTCGTCGACGCTTCGGGCGTACCTCCAATTGGTGCGTTTGCCGAACCTCTTCACGGCCATGGCCGACGTGACCATGGGCTTCCTCTTCACCCACGCGGTGTTCGGGCGCGGCGACGGCTGGGTCTTCGCATTCCTTCTGGCCGCTTCGAGCCTGCTTTACGCCGCTGGGGTGACGCTCAACGACGTGTTCGACTTCCAGATCGACGCCCGGGAGCGCCCCCATCGGCCGTTGCCGTCGGGACGAATCCCGCTCGCCGCGGCCCGCTGGCTCGGTTGGGAACTGTTGCTCATTGGCGTGGCCTTGGCCTGGACGGCGGCGTTTCTGGCCGACGACCTTCGGCCGGGCGTCGTGGCCACGTTTCTGGCCGGCTCGATCGTGCTCTACAACGGGCTGGTGAAACGGACGCCCCTGGGGCCGCCGGCGATGGGCGCCTGCCGAATGCTCAACGTGCTTTTGGGGATGAGCGTTGCGGCGGTGCCCTGGCAAGACGAGCACTGGACGGTGGCCGCGAGCATCGGCACGTATATCGTCGGCGTGACCTGGTTCGCCCGAACCGAGGCGGGCCGGAGTAGCCGCTGGCACTTGGGGTTGGCAACGGCCGTGATCCTCCTCGGCATCGGAATGCTCTGGCAACTGCCCGGGCGGTGCGACCGCGACCGCGTCGTGCTGCTCCTTCAACAAGAGCCGGGCCGCTTTAGCCTCTTGATCGCGGTGCTGGCCCTGCTGATCGGCTTTCGCTGCCTCCGGGCGGTGGTTGAGCCGGTTCCGCACCGGGTGCAAACGGCGGTGAAACAGTGTATCCTGTCGCTGGTGATCCTCGACGCCACGGCCTGCTTTGTTGTCCGCGACGTCGCGGGGGCCGTGATCGTCCTGCTCTTGCTCGTGCCCACGGTGATCCTGGGACGTTGGATCGAGTCGACCTAGCGGCCGGCTGAGAACGAACTCAACAGACATTCGTCCATCCCCATGCTCCTCGGCTACAACACCAACGGCATGGCTCATCACGAGCTGTTCGACGCGATCGGTTTGCTCGCCGACATCGGCTACCGAAGCGTGGCGATCACCATCGATCACGGGGCCTTGTCCCCCTGCGGCCGCGACCTCCGGCAGCGGCTTGCGCGTGTGCGGCGGCTCCTGGAGGAATTGGGCATGCGTTCGGTGATCGAGACGGGCGCCCGGTTCCTGCTGGATCGTTCACAAAAGCACGAGCCCACGCTGGTTTCCGCCGATCCGGCCGGCCGCGCCCGGCGGGTGGAGTTCTATCGCCACGCGATTCGCTGTGCCGCGGAGTTGGGGAGCGATTGCGTTTCCCTTTGGTCGGGCGTCGTGCGCGAAAAGATTCCCCGCGAGGAGGCGATGGCCCGACTTGTCGCGGGACTCGAAGAAGTGCTCGACTACGGGACCCGGCAGGGGGTCTTGATCGGTTTCGAGCCCGAGCCGGGGATGCTGATCGACTCGATGACGCGATTCGACGAGCTGCTCCGCTCGGTCGACGCCGACAACCTGCGGCTCACGCTCGACATAGGCCACCTGCACTGCCAGGGGGAGTTGCCCATCGCCGACCACGTGCGCCGCTGGTCCTCGCGGCTGGTGAACGTCCACCTCGAAGACATGCGCGGCGGCGTTCACGAGCACTTGATGTTCGGCGAAGGGGAGATCGACTTCCCGCCCGTGTTCGAGACGCTCTCCGAAGTGAACTACCAAGGAGGCGTCCACGTCGAGCTGAGCCGCCACAGCCACGACGCCCCCAACGCGGCCCGGCGGGCGATGGATTTCCTAAGCCCTTTGATGGAAAGGCTTTGAGTGTCCTATGGCCGAGCACGTGATCCTCTTGTCGGTTCCCGGGCTGCGGGAGAAAGACGTGGCCGGAATGCGAAACCTCAGGGAGTTGATGGCCGGCGGGGAGATCGCCGAGCTGGTGCCCAGCTTCCCGTGCGTCACCTGCCCCGTGCAAGCGAACCTCACCAGCGGCGTGCTTCCCCGGGAGCACGGCGTGGTGGCCAACGGGTTCTACTGGCGCGACCGGCACGAGGTCGAGATGTGGACCTCGCCGAACGACTGCATCCAGCGGCCGCAGATCTGGGACCTCCTCGCCACGCAAGAAACGGGGCAGACCTCGGCGGTGTGGTTTCCGTTGCACAGCAAGGAGTGCGGGGCCGATTACGTTGCGACGCCGGCCCCGATCCACAACCCCGACGGCTCCGAATCGCTCTGGTGCTATACCCGGCCGGCGGAGCTGTACGCCACGCTGCGCGATCAATTGGGGCATTTTCCCCTGCACCATTTCTGGGGTCCGATGGCCAACGTCGAGTCGACCGCCTGGATCGTCGATTCGGCGATTCACGCGGCGCAAGCGTGGCAGCCGAACTTTTTTTACGTGTATCTACCGCATCTCGATTACGCCGCCCAGCGGAACGGTCCCGACAGCGAAGAAGCCCGGCACGCCGTCGCCGAACTCGACGACGTGCTCGGCAAGCTGGGCGAGGGTTTTTCTCGGGCCTACGGCTTCTTCGCTAAGAGGCTCTTCTGGATCGTCGCCGGCGAATACGCAATCACACCGGTCAACCACGTGACGTACCCCAACCGCGTGCTGCGCGAGGCAGGACTGCTCGAGGTTCGCGAAGAGGACGACGGCGAGTATCTCGACCTGGCCACGAGCCGGGCCTGGGCCCTGGTCGACCACCAGTTCTCGCACGTCTTTGTCGCGGACGGGGATCGCGACGTCATCGCCAGGACCGCCGGCCTCTTCCGCGACAAGCCGGGCATCGCCGAAGTGCTCGTCGGCGAGCAGCTTGCCCGATATGGCTTGGACCACGCGCGAAGCGGCGAGCTGGTGCTCGTCTCCACGCCCGACAGTTGGCAGGCGTACTACTGGTGGCTCGAGGACGATCGGGCGCCCGCGTTCGCCCGAAGGGTCGACATCCACCGCAAGCCGGGCTACGATCCGGTCGAACTCTGCTTTGACCCGGCCACCAAAAGCATCCCATTGGACGCGACCCTGATCCAAGGCTCGCACGGGGCGCCAGCCGTCGATTCCACGCAGCGGACCGCGCTTTTGGTCTCCGAGCCCGGCCTCCTGCCCGGCCCTTGCGTAGCCGACACCGACGTGTTCCGCATAGTCCTCGGGCAGCTTGGGATCGACCCGGCGTGATATTGCGTCGTCCGTCGTGTACAATCACGACGACTCTGCCCCGTTTAGCGGCCGCCGGCGCGGCGGCCACACCAAAGGAGCCCTCCAATGACACAAAACCACTTTCGCGTCCCATCGGCCGCCACGCTACTTCTCGTGCTCCTCGCCGCCGGCGTTCTCTTCCCAACAAGGGCTCCCTCGCAAGAGCCCCTCGATCCGACCCGAATCGACGCCCTTGCCGAAATGCTGCCGGAGTCGGCGGTCGGGGTGGGGCGTCCGATTTCGGATCGGCAGGCATGGCAGGCCGCGGCCGCTCAGCCGGGCTTCGAAAGCGTGGTGGCTGATGCGGAACGTCTTCAAGCGGACCCGATCCCGGAGCTGACCGACGACCTCTACCTCGATTTCTCCCGCACCGGCAATCGCACCCGGTATCAACGCGTGATGGGCCAGTGCCACGCGCGCTTCCCCGCGCTGGTGCTGGCCGAGTGTCTCGAAAACCGGGGGCGTTTCCTGGCCGCGATCGATGAGGCGATCCGTGCCGTTTGTTCCGAAAAAACGTGGCTGTACCCCGCCCACGACCGCAGCCTGCGAAACTTCGAGGGGAAGGTGATCGAAATCGACCTCGGCTCCGCGGCCACCTCGTGGAACTTGGCCACGGCCCATTACTGGCTCGGCGAGAAGCTGAGCGCCGAAACGAGGGACCTCATCCAAAGCGAGCTCGAGCGGCGTTGCTTCAAGCCGTTCGAGAGCTACGCAAGCGAAGGCGAGCCTCGCCTGTGGTGGGCAACCGGCACGAACAACTGGAACGCCGTCTGCCTGGCCGGCGTGACCGGCGCGGCCTTGGCCGCGATCGAGTCGCCCCAGCGCCGTGCTTTCTTCGTCGCCGCGGCAGAGAAGTACGTGCAATATTTTCTCGAAGGTTTTACGCCCGACGGGTATTGCTCCGAGGGGCTCGGCTACTGGAACTACGGGTTCGGGCACTACGTGCTCTTGGCGGAGACAATCCATCAGGCGACCGGCGGGCGAGTCGACCTGTTCGAGGAGCCGAAGGTCCCGAGCATCGCCCGGTTTGGCGTTCGGATGGAGATCCTGCCCGGCATCTACCCGGCGTTTGCCGATTGCCACGTCTCCTCACGTCCCGACCCTCGGCTGGCGGCCTTCCTGAGCCGCCGGTTCGGAATGGGACTGGAAGAGGTCGAACAGCAGAACCTTCTTTTGGCGGGCGGCCCTTCGCTGAGCCTGTTCATCCAGGGGATCCACGGCTTTGAAAACTCCGCCTCTCGGATTCCCGCCGTGAAGGGCGCGGCGTCCGAGCAACCGCTCCGCGAATGGTTCCCCGATGCCGGGATCCTCATCTGCCGTCCCGCGCCCGGCGGCGGGCGTGCCCTGGGCGTGGCCCTCAAGGGCGGACACAACGCCGAGCACCACAACCACAACGACGTGGGATCGTTCCTCGTCGCCTTGGCCGGCCAGACGCCCCTGGTCGACCCCGGCTCCGAGGTCTACACGGCCCGAACGTTCAGCTCAAAACGCTACGAAAGCGGCGTGCTCAACTCGTTTGGCCACCCGGTTCCCTTGGTGGCGGGGAAACTGCAAAAAAGCGGGCGCTCGGCCGCCGCCCGGGTCATGAAGACCGAGTTCTCCGACGCCGTCGACACGGTTGTCCTCGACCTCCGCGCCGCCTACCCCGTCGATGGGCTCGAAAAGCTCGAGCGGACGATCCTCTTCTCCCGCGAGGGGGCGGGGCGCCTCACGGTGACCGACGAGGTCCGGTTTGCCACTACGCAAACGTTCGCCGAGGCGCTCGTCACGTTTTCCGACTGGCGTCAGGCCGGGCCGAAGGAACTGGTGGTCGGGGAGGGCCCCGCCGCCGTCCTGGTCGAACTGGCCACCGACGGGCCTGAGTTCCGCGTCGAAGCGGAAAAGATCGAAGAAGACCTACCCGGCGGACACATTCCCACGCGGCTCGCGATCAACCTCGCCGAGCCGGTCGCCGCGGCCACCGTCACGCTGACGATCACGCCGGCGGAGACGGAGAATGACCAATGAGCAAGCACCAATGACCAATCGGGCCGTTACTTCAGCGAGAAGTCGGCAACCACCGTCACCTCGCGCACCTGGCGGCTGTCGGGCTCGAAGGTGCGGATCTTGATCTGGATCCCCCGGAGCGGAACCGGATACGGCGCGATCGCTTCCATCTCGCCCAACTCGGCTGGGCCGCTGAACACGCCATCGCCGTTTAGATCGACGTTGGGGCCGTCGTCCACGACGCCGTCGCCGTCGTTGTCAAAACCGTCCGTCCCCTCGTCGATCAGCGGCGCCCCGCTGGCATCCGTGTCGCCGTCCTGGTTGACTCCGTCGTGCTCGTAGTGGAACGACCAGGTGTCGTAGACCCGCACCAAGCCGGAACTGGCGTTTCCCGGGCCTGGGAACGTCGACATCAGATTGTATATCTGGTTGTATCGCGGATCAACAGTATCGTTAACCCCGTCACCATTGGTATCGCTCCCGTGGTACACAAGCGCCGGGTACTCCGCGTAGCCGAGGTCCACGTACGCTCCACGCTGCCGCGGCGCGAAGCTCGTGTTCTGGGCGTTGCCCGGGTTGGTCACCAATTCATGGACCCAGCGCGCCTGCGCCAGCGGGTAGCCCGCATCGCCCGGCCGTACCACCAAGCCCGAAATCGACGTGTCGTCCCTAAGGTCTGCCGGGGTGTGGTTGTCATTCACTGCCCAAAACACGGGCGCCTCCGGGTCCCACACCTTGATGTCGAACCCGATTACGTTGGTGAGGATCACGTCCTCGGCGATCCGTTGACCCGGCGCGGGGCTGCCCGGATTGTAAAATGCCAAATGTGCCCCCGTGGTGCGATCTACCTGCGGGAGGTTGGAAGCATCCACCCATGGGTGCGGGTTGTTCCAGAGATCGATCTGGTTCACGGGCGTCACCTGCGGTGGCAACGCCGCCGGATCCATCCAACTGGGATGCGAGCACTCGCATAGAATGGGGAGCCCCAGCTGGCCCCAGCGTCCAGCGTCGAACGGAAACACGTACGAGCTGGCGTTCAGGCGGTGCGCGAACCGGTTTTCCCGCTTCGTCAGGTCGCCCAGCGTATTGGGCACCCACCCCCACATTGCCCCCGAAATGTCGTACTCCAGCCGCGCGGAAATATCGTAAAGCGCGTAGAAGGACTCGTTCGCCGTGTCGACTAGATCGACTACCCCGTTCGCGTCGGTGTCCAGATCGGGCATCACCTGCGGCGCGATCAACAGAACGCGGCGATACAACGTCCGTCCGCGCACGAACCACGCGACCTCGGTCTCGTAAGATTGAATCGTGCCGCCTCCATACCGGCCGACGAACGGGCCCGCGCGGCTGCGGGTGGTGAGCATCAGGATGTCGTCGAAATCGGCGACGGTCGTGTCCACCGCTGGCTGGGTGGGATCGATTGGGTCGGGTTCGTCGAAGTTGACCGGCTTGGGATCAGGCACGGGCGCCGGCCCCAGCGGCCCCTCGATGATCTCCAAATAGCCTTCGCCGGCGGCGGGCCGCGCGGGCGGGGAAACGATCACGGTCCGCCCCTCGAGGTCCAACTGCAGCTTGCGCTTCGTCGCCCGAAGGCGGCCGGCCATCTCCATCGTCGCCCGGGAGTTCCGGATGCCCTCGCTTACCGCGGCGAAGAGGCCCACCACGATCAGCATCAACATCAACGTCAGCAGCGTGGCCATCATCAGCTCGATGATCGTAAAGCCTCGCTCGAACCGTTTCATGAAGTCTCTCCTCTGGAGCACGTCCAGGGCTTCTGACGAACTAACTCGTGGGCCTCACTTCGCTCGACCCACCCAACGCTCTGAACGCTTCATTTCTTCTTTGCCCGCGGGCGCTATTCGATAAACCGTTCGAGCAGGATGGCCTT
>JBDRTC010000010.1:0-4081 GCA_043824335.1 Planctomycetota bacterium
CCCGGCACCGGAGAAATCGGCACATGGCCAAACAAGTTTGGCCATGCCACCCTCGGTCTTTGGCTTTCCGCAACGGGAACTAAGTAAGAAGCGTCGGTTCTCGCCATCAATGCCTCGGCGCCTCGTAGGAAGTCGGATTGCGCAGCATCTGTTGGGTGCGGCGGCGGATTTCGCCCGCGATCTCGGCCGTGCGCGGGTCGACGGCCATCATCAGCCCGGAGCGCTGGCGGAGCAGCTTGACGGCCATGCGGCATTCGCCCACCAGCTCGTCCTGATTGCCGCCGATCCGCGTGATCGCCTTGCCGAATCCCCGGCATTTTTCCAGGGCGTCGTCTCCCTCGTAGTCAAGGAGCGTCGCGCGAAAGTCCTCGACCAGCTTGTCCGCCGGAATCGGTCCCTCGATGGCGGTCCACCTTTGCTTTGCGTACTCGTCGATCTTGCGGGCGAGCGTCTCCATTTCGGCCAGCGGGCCGGCCAACTCGGGATGGGCCTTCTTCTGTTCGGCCAGGTAGGCGAGCGTCTCGTGGCCGAAGGCGACGTAATCATCAATCCTGTTGCGGATATGGTGGACGAAGGCCAACACGTCGACCAGTGCCTTCTCGATCTCCTCCCTCCGCTCTTTTTGCAGCTTGCGCTCGTAGATGCCGACGAGCTTGTCGCGCGCCGCGCAGGTGGCGATCCCGCGGGATTCCTTCCCCTGCCCTTCCACGTCCAAAATGTACTGGCAGGGCCCCACGCCGAGCGTGGCCCGCACGACGTCGACCACCGTGAGGCTCGTAACGGGCGTCGCCTGCAACCGATTGATCGGGTAGAGGATCGCCGGTCCCCGGAAGCGGGCCTTTCTTTCGAGCGGCTCGAGGTAGCCCTGGCCGTCCTTGTCGGCCCAGCACGGGTACTGAAACCAGCCGAGCACGGTGGTCCATCGCTTGCGGTCGGCTCGCATCCAGTCGGGAGTTCCGTACGACTCCGGCTGCCCGAACCAGCCGTGCTTGACGTACTGGCCGTCGGCCCGCTGGCTGAGCATCTCCCAACTGTCGATGAGCTTGTCCTCTTGTCGCCAGTCGACTCGCCACTGGGCGGGATAGGGGGCCCGCCAGTCGAGACGGAGGACCTTGCCGGCGTCGTCCTCGGTAATCTCTCGCCGGTGCCAGACGCCGCGGCCCTCGATCACCGCCACCCAAATCTTGCCCTCCTTGCCGTATTGGATCTGGCTGTGGCGGATGACCCGCCCGGAATGCTCGCCGGAGATCGCGATCCGGACGTCCTGCTCCCGGCTGGCGGCCACGCTCATCACGATCGCGTCGCCTTCGCCGAGCATGTGGAGCAGGAAGTTCTCGCTCGGTAGCTCGGCTTCGTCGACGGGGATCTCCGCCGCGTCGACGACGATGTCGTCGGCAAAGAAGTCCGGCAAGACGGCGAAACGGCAGGGGGCCTCGACCTGCAATCCGCTCGCGCCCGCGCGGGCCTCGGTCCTGACGAACGCCTGGCCCAACTCCAGTTCGTAGCGGAGCACGGCCGATTTGCCGCCGGGCGCCTTGAAGGCGGCGTCGACCGCGACCAGCCCGGGCGTGTTCTCCACGACGGTCACTTTCGCCAGCTTCAGGTCCGCCGCCTCGGCGACCGGCGCAAGGACCGCCCTGAGCACCGGCTCCGCGGTTCCCAGAGAGTAGACTTCCGCGCCGGGCCCGCCCGGGCGAAAGACGGCCGCCAACCGGTCGTTCGCGAGGATTGCGTTGCCGGCGAACTCGTGGTTGGTCTCGTCCTCCGGCAGCCTGGTCCACCGGGCTTTCCCGGAAAAGTCGTCGGGCTTGAGCGGGGCCGGCGACGCACGGCCAGTGTCAAAGAGGCTCGCCTGAACGCCGGGCGACTCTTCGCCCTGAGCGCCTTCCTGCCCACGCGCCGGCGTGTCCGGGAATTGACCAACCAGGAGCAATGAACACGATAACGCCAACATCACGCGGGTGAGAGTATCGGACGGCATGTCAGGTTCCTTTTCTGAAGTGGATGTAGTGCTGCAGCCATACGAAGAAGAAACCGCGCAACTTGTTCCCAAGCTCCGCTTGGGAACACTCCCTCCTTGCAGCATTGCCTTGCCCCGTTGGGCGAGTCGGCGAAACTGAAGTCGGCGGTAGTGCGGTCCCAAGCAGAGCTTGGGACCGAGGTTGTGCGTGCATCCGGTGGTATGCCTTCAAATGGCTGCATGGTTACAAGTGGAAGTGGACAAGACGTTATTCTTCGTTGAGGAATCGTTCCGCCAGGGCGCGGATTTTCTCCGCCATCCCGGCGTTCTCGGGGGTGCGGATTATGCTCATTCGGGCTTGCCGCTCGAGCCACCTCACCGTCATGCGGCACGCCGACAACGTCCGGTCCTGCTCGGCCCCGATGCGGCGGACTTCCAGGCCCAGGCGCTGGCACGCCGGCAGCGCATCCTTCTTGCCGATCAGGGCAACGATTGCGTCGGCCGTTTTCGCCGCGCGCTCGGCGGGCTCGCCCACGCGCCCCTCGGCGGCGGTGATCCGAACCAGGGAAGCGACCGTCTCGCTCAACTTTCGGACACTCTCCGGTTCTCCACGGCTCTCTCCTTCGGCCTTTCCAAGTGACTGCACCTCTCGGGCGAAGGCGGCGTATTGCTCGATCCGCGCCTGGGCCCGCACGACGTGATCGGCCATCTGGGCCAGTTGCGCTTTGATCTCTTCGGCCGATTCCTCTTCCTTCTGCGTTTTGAACTGCTTTTCCACCCAGCTCATCACGTGGTCGGGCGTGGGATTGGAGTCCGAGGCGAGCCCTTCCGTCTGAAGGATGTACTGGCAGGGGCCGACGCCGAGCGTGCTTCTCAGGACGTCGATGGGGCAGAAAGCCGTCAGCGGCGTTGCCAGGTTGCGGTCGAGCGGATAGACGAGGGTCGTGATCGCCGAAATGTCCCGGGAAAGCGGGCCCGACTCCACCAATTGTGCCTTGGACAAGTCGGAAGAGACGGTCAGTGGGGCGGCCGATACGCGGTCGACGCGCCACCATGCGTCGAACGACGGCTTCCACGCGGTCTTGGCGAGGTCTTTTCCCTGTCCCTGCGCCTCGGTGGGCATCTCTTCGTGCCAGATGCCGGCCGCTTCAATGATCGCGACCGAAAGCATCCTCTCCTCGCCGCCCTCGACCTCGCAGCCGCGGATGACCCGCTCGGGGCCTTCGCCGGTGAGGATCGCGTGGGCATCCTGTCGGCCCGACCGCCACACGCACATCACCATCGAATCGCCCCCCTCGATCAGGTTCAGGAAAAAGTTTTCCGTGGGCAGACCAAACCTGGGGAGGTCGCAGATGGCCGGGCTGAAGACCATGTCGTCGGCGAAAAAGTTAGGAACGACCACGTAGCGGGTCTTCGTCCATACAAAAAAACGCTCGGCCGCCGGGCCGCCGGTCATTTCCAGCATCGCTTGACCGGTCGTGAGCCGGTAGCCGGCCGAGAAGCGGCCGGCGGCGCCGTCGGTCTGGAAGGTGACGTTCAACTCGACGGCGCCGGGGTTGTTCTCCACGATTTCGACTGACGAGATGCCTTGGACCATGACGGCCGTGCGATCGGCCGCCATCACGACGGCCCGGAACCTGGCCCCGCCGGGCGTTTGCGAGTAGACCTCCGCCCCCGGGCCCTTTGAGCGGAGGACGACCGCGAGCTTGTCGTTCACCAGCACGGCGTCGCCGCGGAACGCGTGCTCGGCATCGTCTTCCGGGACCAGGGTCCAGCCCTCCTTGGCCGCGAGCGCCCGGGCGGAAAGCATCCGGGGCGACGCACTGCCGGCGTCGAACAGGTAGGTAAACGGCGTGCCGGGAAGGTATTCGGCGTCTTGCGCGCGGGACGGCGTGGTCACGGCGAGACAGCACCCCACCACGACAAGACCAACGGCACTGCGTCGACCGAATTTCACAACAAGGCCTCTTCCCCACACGTATCCCCACGGGGCGCAGCCCGTGGGCGTTGAAGTTTCGCTTTCTGCCCCATCCCCCATCCCCAGTCCCCTGTCCCCAGTCCCCTGTCCCCCGCTACTTACCATCGGGGTTCATGGCGGAGCCGCCGGCGGGGTTCTTCTCG
>JBDRTC010000011.1:0-3671 GCA_043824335.1 Planctomycetota bacterium
GAGATACAACTTGCCAAACGGTAGAACTTCGGGCTAGCCGGGGCATTTACGAAGAAGATCCCCGGAGGCCAGGCCACCGTGGCCGGCGAGGAGACGGATTCCAGCCCCGGCTACGGAACGTACGAAGTCCATGAAATCGAGAAGTCCTACATCGAAGAGGCGATCGGAACCGTCAAGGCGGCCAGCCGGACCGAAATCTCCTCCCGCGTGCTGGCCACCATCGACCGGATCGCGGTTGGGGCGGGCGATACGGTCGCCGAGGGGGACGTGCTCATCGAGTTGGACCGCAAGGCCTTCGAGGCCCAGCTCAGCCAGGCCGAGGCGGCCCTGGCCGCCACCGACGCCGCCGTCGAGCAGGCCCGCGACGCTCACGAGCGGGCCGTGCGTCTGCGCCAGTCGAACCCGGGGGCGATCGCCGATCAGGACCTCAATCGAATGAACTCCGAGCTGCTCGGCGCCCGGGCAAAGCAGACGGGCGCCCGGCAGGCCGTGGAGGAGGCCAAGGTCCGCCTGAACTACGCGACGATCAGGACCGTCAAGCCGGGAATGATTGTCGACCGGCTTGCCGAGGAGGGCGACGTGGCCCAGCCGGGTGTCCCCCTGTTGAGCCTCTACGACCCCGTTTCGCTCCGGCTCGAAGTCCCCGTGATGGAGAGCCTGGCGGCCAAGATCCGCAAGGGCGACGAACTCGTCGTGACCATCGACGCACTCAATCGCGACTTCAAGGCCGTCGTCGACGAGAAGGTCCCCCAGGCCGTGGCGGCCAGCCGCTCGTTCCTCGTGAAGGTCAAGCTGCCCGCGTCGGAAGATCTTTACGAAGGGATGTTCGGACGCCTCAAGATTCCCGCCGGCACGCGCCGCCATCTCTGCCTCGACACCGGCGCCATCCAGCGGGTGGGCCAGTTGGAGTTTGTCACGGTCATCGTCGATCCCGTGAAAAAGAAAACGGAACGGCGGTTCATCAAAACCGGACGATTCGGCGACCCCACGCACCGCGAAGTCCTCAGCGGGCTGGAGGCCGGAGAAGTCGTGATTCTGCGCCGGCCCGACGTTCCCGAAAAGAACGCGGCCGACCGGCTCTCGAACACGGAGGGAGCCGGCAGTGAATGACCCCGAAAAGACTCCGCTGCTGACGCGACTCGTCGAAGTCTTCCTGCGGGGCGACGTGGCCATCCTCCTGGTCGTCATTTCGCTCTTGCTGGGCGCGGCGGCCCTGTACCTCACGCCTCGCGAGGAAGAGCCGCAAATCGTCGTGCCGCTGGCCGACGTGCGGGTTTCGGCTCCGGGTCTCTCCGCCCACGAGGTGGAAGAGAAGGTGACCAACCGGCTTGAAAAGCTGCTCTACCAGATCGACGGGGTGGAATACGTCTATTCGATGTCGAGGCCCGGTGAGTGCATCGTCACCGTGCGGTTCTACGTGGGCGAGGACCGCGAAGACTCGATCCTGAAGCTCTACAACAAGCTCCAGTCGAATATCGACCGCATCCCCCCGGCGGTGGCCGGTTGGGTCGTCAAGCCGGTCGAGGTGGACGACGTGCCGATCGTCAACGTCACGCTCTGGTCCGACCGGCCCGAATTGTACGGGGATCACGAACTGCGACGCATGGCAGAGCAGTTGGTGCACGAGCTGCAGGGGATTCCCGACACGAATTCGGTCGAAGTGATCGGCGGCCGCCCGCGGCGGATTCGCGTCGAGCTGAAGCCGTCGCAACTGGCCGCCCGGGGAACGTCGGCCCTCGAGGTCGCCCAGGCGCTCAAGGCGAGCAACGTGAACGTGAGGGCCGGGCAATTCGAGCAGCAGAACGAACAGTCCGTGGTGGAGGCGGGCACGTTCGTTCGCAATGCCCAGGAGTTGGAAGAGCTGGTCATCCAGGTGTCGGGCGGGCGGCCCGTCTATCTCAAAGACGTGGCCGACGTTCTCGACGGTCCCGCGGAAGTGGAGAGCTACACGTGGATCGGCTTCGGACCGGCTGCCAACAATCCCTTCGACTCGAAGGACCGCGCGACGGGAGAAGCCGACGGCGGGTGGCTGGCGGCTGAGCGCAGCGAAGCCCCAGAAGGTGGCAGACTGGGGCACCGCTTCGCTTTGCCCCAGGCACCCAGCGCCGAGGTGCGAAAGAAGCCCACGCCGGGCGAGTTGTTCCCGGCGGTGCACATCGCCGTCGCCAAGCGGAAGGGGAGCAATGCGGTTTGGGTCGCAAAGGCCGTCGAGCAGCGCATGGACGAACTGAGAACGACCCACCTGCCCGACGGCGTCCACTTCCGTATCACCCGCGACTACGGGGAAACCGCCAACGAGAAAGTCAACGAGCTGGTCGAGAGCCTGGCGATCGCCGTGATCACGGTGATCGGGCTGATCGGCCTCGTGATCGGCTGGCGCGCGGCCCTGGTCGTGGCGCTGGCGATCCCTGTTTGCTACAGCATGGCGCTGTTCATCAACCTGCTGGCCGGGTACACGATCAACCGGGTGACGCTCTTCGCCCTGATCCTGTCGTTGGGGCTGTTGGTCGACGATCCGATCACCGACGTGGAGAACATCGCCCGCTACTTCGCCATGCGAATCCTCCCGCCCCGGCAGGCCGTGCTCAAGGCGATCCAGGAGGTGCGGCCGGCCTTGATCCTCTCGACGCTGGCGATCATCGCCAGCTTCCTGCCGCTGATGTTCATCACGGGCATGATGGGGCCGTACATGGCGCCGATGGCGATGAACGTGCCGCTCACGGTGGTCGTCTCCACGATCGTGGCCTTCGTGATCACGCCCTGGCTGGCGATGGTCGCTCTCAGGCGACTGAACCAGGGCTCGGCCGGGGAGCCCGCGTTCGATCTGACCACCCGGCCGGTCTATCGCATCGCGAAGGCCGTGCTGGGCCCGATACTCGATCGGCGTTGGATCGCATGGGCAACCTTGGGCGGCGTGGCCCTGCTCTTGGCCGCGGCCATGGCCCTGCCGGCGTTTCGCGTGGTGCCGCTGAAGATGCTCCCCTACGACAACAAGAACGAGTTCCAGATTATCGTCGACATGCCGGAGCGGACGACCCTGGAACACACCGAGGCCGTAACGAGGCGCATCGGGCGGTTCCTGGCGGGCGTCAACGAGGTCCGCGACTACCAGCTCTACGTGGGACTCGCCTCCCCGATGGATTTTAACGGCATGGTGCGGCACTATTTCTTGCGCTCTGGCGCGAACGTGGCCGACATCCGCGTGAACCTGGCGCCCAAAGAAGTGCGGGCGCAACAGTCGCACACGATGCTCCTGCGGATTCGCAAGGAGCTTACGAAGATCGCTGAAGAGGCCGATCCCGGCGCGAACATCAAGCTCGTCGAGGTGCCGCCCGGCCCGCCGGTCATTGCGACCGTAACGGCCGAAGTCTACGGGCCGCCGGACGAAGGCTACGACAGCCTGGTCGCCGCCGCCCGGCGCGTCGAGAAGCGGCTAAAGCGCGAGCCGGGGATCGTCGACGTCGACTCCAGCGCCGAGGACGACCGTACCCGCCTGGTGTTTGAAACGGATCAGCCCAAGGCGGCCCTGTCGGGTGTCTCCAAGGAGAACGTCGCCAACACGATGAACCTAGCGTTGGATGGGCTGGTCGCCACGGTCGTGCAAGAGCCCGGCGAGGTGAACCCGCTCATGGTGGAGCTTCGCGTCAACCGCGCCGAGCGGTCGGCCACCG
>JBDRTC010000012.1:0-5698 GCA_043824335.1 Planctomycetota bacterium
CCGCCCGGCTTGGCCGATCCGATCAGGCCGCCGTCGGGCCGCTGGTGCTCGACCATCCAGTCCAACCCCTCGCGGACCACGTCGGAGTACGTGTTGCCGTTGAAGTAGTAGTGCCCCCCTGCCTGAAACGCCAGGACCGCCAGGCCCGTGTGGGCCATTTCGTACGTCTTGCCGGGACCCGTGCAGGGTGCGTCGTTCTCGCAGCGCGACTCCGGCGCGGCGGTCCCCAGGCAACCGTTCGACCAGGAGCCGTCGCGGGCCTGGTGCCGGGCGAGCCACTCGAGGCCCTCATTGACAGCCGCCTCGCTGATCGTGCTGCCGCCGTAGTCAGCGATCCAACGGTCGCGCCCGGCCTGGGTGCGCTTGGCGTAAAGACCCAGGGCCTCGGATTCGGTCCCCTCGTAGGTGTCGACCTTGTCGACGACCGCCCCCTCCGGCGTGACCTCGATGGTGCACACGTTCCAGACGTTGCCGGGCCGGTCGTGCCCCGCGCGGAAGCGGTACGTCTGGCCGCCCTGGTAGACCTTCACTTCCGCGCCGGATCGGGCCAGGGCGCCGCTTTGGGAGTCGTTGCGGTTCGTGTAGTCGTGAACGAAGTAACGATACGTGCCCGGCAACACGCCCAGCACGGTGATCGTTTCCGGTCCCTCGCCGTTGCGGTCGTCGACGTCGAGCCGGACGAACTCGCCCGTCTTCAGGTCGCCCTTCTCGTGGAAGTAGATGTGGAACTCGCCGCCGTCGGGCAAGGGGCCTTTGAGATGGGCGTCGAGGTCGGCCGGCTCCTCGTCCCACGTGAGCACGACGCGGACCTGGCCCTCCTCCAATCCCGGGCTCAAGACGACGCGAATGGCCCGCTCGCCCCCGGCGGCCAACTCCCAGTCGAACCGCTCCGCCGTGAAGCCAGACGCGGAAACCTCGACCGGCACGACGCCCGCCGACGCGCCCTCCAGGCGGAACCAGCCTTCGCGGTTCGTTTTCGCCGAAAGCTCCTGGCCGACGAGGCGGACCTCGGCCTCGGGGACCGGCTCGCCCGTGACGGCGTTGAGGATTTGGCCGGCGAGGGTCGCTTGCACCGGCGGCGGCTTGGGCACCAGGAGCGGTTCTTGCCTCAACAACAGGCCCCGGCGGTAGGTGACGTGGATCGTGTCTCCCTCGTCGAGCCCGGCGACGCGCCAATGGAAGGTCTGATCCGTTCCGATCGAGGCCGGCACGACGCGATCCAACAGCTCGGTTTCACGATCGACGTGCGTGCGTCGAAAGCCGACTTTCCCGCCGCTTGCCGGGCGGTAGACGAGCGACAAGCGGTCGGGGTCGAACGCGTCGCGCCGGATGCGAGCAGCGCCGCCGAGTTCGGCATACTGGTAGACCGAAACCAGGTGGTAAGCCGCCACGCAGGCCAGCCCCAGCAAGACTGCCGCGATCGTGCCGCTCCCCAGAAGCACGCTCCGCCGACGCCCCGCGCGGACCTGCTCTCGAAGCCCGGCCAACCGGATCGCCAACTCGCCGCTCGCCGGCGGCGGAGGCGCCCCAACGGCCATCTCCGGAAGCGCCGGTGGGACGGCTGGGCTCGGCGGGTTGACGACGGGCGGGGACAGTGGCGGCGCGGCCCCAGCCATCTCCCCCGGCGCCCCCGGAGGCGGCGGAGGAACCACGCCGGTCATTTCGCCCGCCACTGGGGGCAGCGGAGGAGGCGGTGTACCGGGCAGTGCCGGCGACGGCTCGGTCCCCGGCGCCGGCGGCGGAGGCGGGATACTGCCCGTCATGGCGGCCTCGCAGCGCAACGGGCGTCCGCACTCGGGATGCGGACACACGATCGCGTCGTCGGCAACGTCCCGTTGGCACCAGCGGCAGCGTTTCACCAAGTCGTCTCCCATCCAACCACGCTCAATCCTCCAACACCCGGCCCTCGCTGAGCATGCGGCCAAAATTCTCGATTTCCTCGAACCGTCCGGCTTGAGCCAGGAGCTTGCGGTAGTCGTTCTCGTACTGCGACCTGGAAAACACGTGCAGAAACACGCGCTCTTTGGCCAGTCGGGCTCCGATCTCGGCGGCCGACCGGCCCGATTGGGTCGGCTCGTGGTAGCGCGCGTCGGTGACCAGGTAGAAGCGCCGGATGGCCTGCTCGTCGAAGGGGAGCGAGAGGGCCTTTTCCAGGGCGTCCAACGCCGACTCGGGGAAGTCGCCGCCGTCGAACCGCTCGATCCGGCCCACCGATTCCCGGAACTCGGCCACGTCGCCAGTGAACGGGTGGACATCGAGCCAGAGGGCCTCCTTAGAGTCTCCGAAGCCGATCAGGGCGAACCGATGCTCCAGGGCCTGGCTTTCGAGCTTCCGGGAGAACGCCACGCATTTCTCTTTGAGTTCGTCGATGAACCGGGTCATCGAGCCGGTGCTGTCGATGAGGATCACGATGTCGGCCCGGCCGGCCGTGGGAAACCGCTTCCGCTCGGTCCGCCAAAAAAGCCCGCCGCGGTATCGGAGCGACACCTCGATATCCTCCCCGGGCTCGTACCCCCACGCCCAGGATCGAGAGATTTCGCCGGGCGAGCGGAAGTAGTCGACCAGTTCGGTCTCGACATTTCCCGATGTCCGGCAATAAAAGACCTTGCCGGGCCTGGCCACGCGAAAGGAGATTTCCAGCCGTCCCTGGTTGGCCGGGTGGCGGCTGACGAGCACGTCGTCCAGCACGGCATAGGCCCCGATCGTCCAGCCGTAGACGACCCACAGAACGGCCGCCAAGACCAGCACCCCGGCGGCCAGAGCGATTGTCAGATACTTGTTCCGCGTGCCGAGCGTTTCTTGTTCCGCTTCGAGCCGCGCGATCCAGGCCCGCACCTCGCGGCTGGCCGTCATGTCGACCTCGGGCGGTGCCAACGGCAAAGGTGGCGCGCTCGGGTGGCCGCCTGGCGGTTTGTTGCCCGTATCCGAAGCAGTCATAGAATCGCAGGGAGGATGACTTCCCGAACCGAATGTTCTGTTTAGCTGCCGCCGGCACGGCGGCTTTGTACCTGGCCGGCTTTTCAGCCGCAAGCCGCCGTGCCGGCGGCAGCTAAACGAGGAAGCGGAATGGCTCGCGATCCTACGGCCGTCTCTGGCCGCGCTTGAACCACTTCAGGGCTTCCGCGTGCCGCGTCTCGGCCACGCGGAGACGCTCGGCCCGCAACTCGGCGACACTCTTGACTGCCGGACCACTCGATCCGGCATTGGCCTTCTGCAAACGCCGCTTCCACACGTCGCTTGTCGGCGGCGACGGCCCGGCCCCGCGAGGCCACCCGGCGGCAATTTCCTGCTGAGCGCGCCGAAAAGGCGTCGGCTGGCTGAGAAGGTACTCGTCCATCGCCTCAAAGTCGTGGATGTAGACCGACACCGAGGCGCCGGAAACGCTTCGCTCGGCGCCGAACGAGCGGTTGCGAAACGGCAAGAGCGGCGTCCCGAACTCGTTTCTGCCGAACGCCGCCCGCTTGACCCCGCCCAGGTACGCACTGCCGCGGTCGGGCACCACGACCGAGCCTCTCGTGCTAAACGACGAGTACGTCGGCAGTTGCACCGTGGTGCTCTGCTGGCAGAAGGCCGCATCCACGCCCACGCCCAGGAGGACCAACGGAAGCCACGCAAAAAGGAATCTCATTCGAGACCGCTCCTTGGCAAAAAAGCGCCTAGTAAATGCTCCGGTACGGACTTCGCTGGTTTCTTTCCCAGTACATTCGCGGACCGACGACGAAATCGAGCATGGGGGCACGATCCCACTTGAACAAGTTGCGAATTTCCGGCTTGTTCGGGTTTTCCTCGGTCTCGTACTGGATCAGCCAGGGAGCGTCGTCGGGTGTGTCACTGTCCCGCGCCGCGACCACCACCGCCCCGGTGAGCCCGAACGACAGAAGCCCGTGTCGAAAGAAGCTCTTGTTGGCGGGGAGTTGGAGCTTCTTCATCAGCTCCTCCCCTTCAAAGACGCAGATCTCGTCGGGCGTTTGCGTGGCCGCCCACTTCAGCGACGAGGTATCGGCCGCAACGCCTCCCCGGCCGGGGAGGAGCGGCCCGCGGGTGGCCGAAAAATCGTCGCCGGCGAAGCGAAAAATTCCCTCGCCGCCGTTGGTGCCGAAGATCACGTGCTTGTCGGTGGTAATGGCCAACGACATCTGCTGCTCGTCCCACTTCTGGCCCTCGAAACGGTGGTACAGCTTGGGCTTGCCCCCGGCGCTGGTCAGCGCCGCCAGGCAGTCGCTGATGTTGTCGGCCACCAGGACGGTGTCCGAGTCGGCGGCCAGCGCCACGTCGATCGGGTGGACGAGGGTCTCGTCCTTGTCGAGGATCGTCGAGACCTTTCCCGTGTCGTCGATCCGCATCAGCTTGCCGCCGTCGCGGGGCATCGCGGCGATCAGCCCGTGCTGCCGGTGCAGCGCGAGGCCCGTGGCGGCAAAGGGAAGATTCACCATTCCCAGCACGGCCCCGTGCTCGTTCACCTGGAAGACCTGTCCGGGCCCGGCTTCGTCACCGCAGGAGATGTAAAGGACCAGCGCCGGCTCGATGGGCACCTCGGCCAGCGGCGGCAGCGGGACCATTTTGCGATCGGGATAATCGCCCCCGTATCCGCCGCCGAATCCACGTCCGCCGCCTCCGCCGAAGCCGGGCCCGCCGGGACGGAAGACGGGCATCTCCGGGTTGTAGTAGGGGATTTCAGGGTTGTAATAGTAAATCTCCGGCCCGCGGAAATCGGGGGCGTTGAACAGGTGCGGGGCAACGTTCACGTACCTGGGCCCAAACCGCGGCGCCACGTTGGCGTAGTTGGGGCCGATGGTCTGGGCCCCCGGTCCACCGCTACCGCCACCACCGCCACCTCCCCCGCCGGCACCCGCACCAGTGCCCGCACCAGTGCCGTCTTGCATCGCCATGCCCGGCAGCGGACCGTCGCCGTCGCCCGGACCGGGGCCCATACCGGGGAGCGGTCCTTGACCTTCCCTCGGCCCAATATTCTCACGGGGGCCGCCTTCTCGCGGTCCGTTGGACTCTGCCGGCCCCTCGTCCGGATTGGGGCCTTCCTCCGGACCGGGACCCTCGCCTTCGCCCGGTCCGGGACCTTCGCCCGGACCAGGGCCGACGCCCTCGCCCGGTCCGGGGCCCGCGCCCTCGCCGGCTCCCATGCCCGATCCTTCCCCCGGTCCGGCACCTTCTCCCGAACCCGGTCCGGCTCCTTCGCCCGCGCCGGGGCCAACGCCTTCTCCCGGACCCGGACCAGCTCCTTCGCCCGAACCGGGTCCCACACCTTCCCCTGGGCCCGTGCCGGCTCCGCTTGCTCTTTCCGGCCCGGCTCCCGGTCCACTGCCGGTTCCCGGACCTGCGCCCGCCCCGGCAGTTCCCCCACCGGCAGCTTCACCGCCGCCAGGCCCCGATCCACTGCCCGTGCCCGCACCGGCGCCTCCGCCGAGGCCAACTCCACCACCTACCCCGGCGTCAACGCCCGCGCCGGCCGCTCCGCCGCCAGCCGCGCTGCCGAGCCCTTGGAGGGTTTGGGCAACCGCTTGTCCCAGCGGGTCGAGGTCCCAGGGGCCGAGGCCCACGCCAGCGATTTGCTCCGGCGCTTCGCCCCCCCCCCCCCCCCCGCCGCCCCCTCCGCCCGCAACCCCGCCGCCGCCCCCACCCACGCCCGGGCCCCCGGCGGGCCCCGCCGCCGCCCCCCCCCCCCCCCCCACCCCCGGGCCCC
>JBDRTC010000013.1:0-9141 GCA_043824335.1 Planctomycetota bacterium
AACTTCCTTTTCCAGAACGACGGCACGGGCAAGTTCGAAGAGGTGGGGTTGATCACCGGCGCAGCGTGCGATCTGCACGGCAACCCGCAGGGAAGTATGGGGGTCGACTGCGGGGATTACAACAACGACGGATGGCTCGATTTCTATCAAACGTCCTTCCAACGGCAACACTCCGTACTCTTCCAGAACCTGGGCGACGGCCTGCTTGAAGACGTGACGTTCCTCAGCGGAGCGGGGGCAGGCACCGTCGCCCAAGTCACCTGGGGGAACGGCCTTGTCGATTTCGACAACGACGGAGACCGTGACATCTTCGTCGCCTGCGGCCACCTGCACGACCTGGTGGACCGTTTCGACGACACCACCTCGTACTTGGCCCGAAACATCCTCCTGATGAACACCGGCGACGGCAAGTTCATCGACGTGTCGCGCGCCGGCGGCGACGGACTGTCGGTGAAGCTGAGCAGCCGAGGCGCAGCCTTCGACGACCTGGACAACGACGGCGACGTCGACGTGGTGATCCTCAATTCGCGGCGGGAGCCAACCATTCTGCGGAACGAGTCGGTCTCGGAGAATCACTGGCTCCAGATTCGCCTGCGGGGCGTGAAAACCAACCGCGACGGCGTGGGAGCCCGGGTAAAGCTGGCCGCCGGCGAGCTGACCCAGATGGATGAAGTGCACAGTGGCCGCGGGTACCAAAGCCACTACGGCACCCGACTCCATTTCGGGCTCGGCCGGCACGACCGAATCGACCGCATCGAGGTCCGCTGGATGGGTGGCGGAGTCGATGTTTTGGAGGATCTGGCCGCCGACCAGCTCCTTACGATCACCGAAGGTGGTACGACTCCGTAGGGACTCGGTCAGGAGACCGGCCACAGCGCGCTGTCCGCCGCCCCCCTTTTGGCGGGGACGGTTCCGCGACACCGTCAGTTCCCAGAAAAACGCCGATTCAGGTGCTTACAATTCCCACAGCCGTTTGCTACCGTACAGTAGAGCGTCGGGTCAGATCAGTTCTCATTTCCAATTCCTTGTCACGAGGAGGATCGTTTGATGTACTCACGAGATCGGCGTGGTTTCACACTTGTGGAACTCTTGGTGGTGATTGCCATCATCGGTATTCTGATTGCCCTGCTGCTGCCGGCCGTGCAAGCTGCGCGGGAAGCGGCTCGCCGGGCGCAATGCAGCAACAACCTCAAGCAACTCGGGCTGGCATTTCACAACTATCACGACACCTACAAGACCATGCCCATCGGCGTCCGTACCGGCGGTTGGAACGGCAGCTGGGGCACGTCGTTTTACGTGCGGCTTCTCCCTTACGTTGAACAGTCCGCGTTGGCCGACAAGTGGCCGTGGACGGAAAAAGGAGCCTACAGCCGCGCTGAAGGCTATTGTTGCGGAAATGGCAATCTTCAGGGCAACCCCGTGGATATTCGCCAGCTTGAGATTTCCGGGTTCCGCTGCCCCTCCAGCCCGTTGCCGATGTTTAACGGCACCGGCTGCAACGGCGTGACCATGGCCTCGTACGCGGGCATCTCGGGAGCGGTGGAGCCTACCGGACAGTACGTCCCATCGCGGCAGCGCGCGTGCTGCACATGCTGTGGCTCCTCCTTTCAACCTTCGTCGAGCGGACTTGTCTCGGCGAGCGGCATGCTGGTGGGCGGCAGCAGTGTGGTTCTAAGGTTCGCCGATTGCAACGACGGCACCTCGAACACGATGATCATGGGAGAAACTTCCGACTGGGCGTTTGACCTTAACGGAAACCGCCGCCACATTGATCCCAGTTATCCGCACGGCTGGCCGATGGGCTCCGGTTGGAACACCACAGTTACAAATGTTAGTACCGGCGGCCCCATAGAGCGCTGGTTCAACTTGACCTCGATTCGCTATCCGGTGGGAACGCGCAATTACGATTTGCCAGGCGTCGGCGACAATCACGGCCCCAACAATCCGTTGCTTTCGGCCCACCCGGGCGGCACGCAAATCCTGCTCACCGACGGGAGTGCGCGCTTTCTTAGCGAGACAACGAACCTGGAGACCTTGAAACTTCTGGCCGACCGGGATGACGGCATTCCGGTGCAACAGTATTGAGCCGTGTAGAGCTGCGCTCGGCTTGTCGGGCTGGGTTTGCCGTGGTTATGGTATGATAGGCGCCCCGCCTCCGGCGCAACCCCGGAGGCGGGGGCTTTCTTATGGAGAACGATAGTGGGGTTTTTCTCAGAGAGGGGATTTCGAGCCATGCTACTTTGTAAATTGCTCACGCGGAGCCGCGGGCTATGGGCCGTTCTCGCAATCGCCGGCTTGGTTTTGTGTAGCGGATGCGCACCCGGCGGCTACTCAGGGCCCACGGGTACTGTCACTGGAACGGTAACGCTCAACGGCGAACCGGTTCCGCAAGGGTGCACCGTCGCGTTTGTCTCGGACGCCGGTCATACGGCCTCCGGCCAAATCGGAGCCGGCGGAGCATACCAACTATCGGTCGTAGGCAAGGAGGGGAGCAAGACGAGCGATGTCCCCGTGGCGACCTATAAAGTATCCGTCAGCCCGCCGGCAGGCGACGAGATGTCGGCGGCAGAATACGAGAAGATGATGGAAGAAGAGTCGGCCGCCGCCGGTGAGCCCAAAGCGGAAGCCCCAGCCGAAGCGGAAGTCATCCCCGCCAAGTATCAAAGCAGCGGCACGAGTGAGCTTTCGTTCGAGGTCAAGGAGGGAAGCAACACGATCGACATCCCGCTGGAGTGAAGCCAGTCGACGATGCTACGGCTCTTTGTGAATGATCCGGGCTAGCGGGCGTCTGAGGCGGAAGCCTGCGCGCGCTGCCTGCACACCGCAAGATGTTGCTCGATGGCGGCGGCCAACCGATGGTCGCCGGCTTGGTGAGCGATCCAGAGTGCCTGCTCGGCCGCGGCGACCGCGTCGTCCGGATCGTGAACGAGCAGGGTGTCGCCCGCTCGGCGATAGGAATTGTCGTCGACGAACTGCTCGCGGATTCTCTTGATCGCCCCGGCGGCAGGATGCACGAATTCGGGGATGTTGGCGGCCCGATCGGGAGCGGTGAACTGCGAGAGTACCACGGCCGGGCTGCTGCGACCTTGTTCATCAATATGGGTCAGGAAAAGCTGCATCCCGTTGTGGGAAGCCCCCTCCAGCGGCTCCGGTTTCCCTCCTTGGCCCCCGTTGAACGGAATCCGGTACAGATCGAACAGGAACTCCTTGCCCCGGGTGAATTACCCGGGGCTAAATAGCGGGATCGCCGGTTCGCTCACGGGCCTGGGCGGCGTCACTTGCTGCCCGTGGCGAACTTGTAGAGGATCGGCTCCAAGGGAACGCCGGCGGCGCTTTGGAAGTTCTTGTGGGAGGGGCTGTTGAGCCCCAGGATGTATTCCGAGTCCGGTTTGAGCTCGACGGGAAGCACGCACGTCTTGCGATCTTCGGTCCAATGGGGCCCTTTGCCGCCGGGGATGTTCGGAAAGCGAGGTCCGCCGCCGGTCCACGAGAACCCTGCGCTCATGGGGACGGTGCGTAAGCCAGGTGCGGACGCCGGCGGCAAGAGAAGTGAGCCACAAGCGCGACGAACACAATGACCGCCGTCACCTGCCAAAGCTGGCTTGAAGCCAGCCGGCCGATTGAGTGAAATTCAAGGCTCATGGCCTGCGTCTCTTCAGTTCATCGAGGGTTTCTTGAAGGTGGTTGATTTCCTCGGGCGTGAGCCCCCGATCGTGAATCAGGTGCTGGAACAAGGGGATGGCTTCGCCGTCGAAGACCCGGTTGAGGAAATCACCCACCACTTCGCCGATGACCCGATCGGCGGCCACGCTCGGGCTGTAGACGTTCGTCCGGCCGTCGCGTCGGGTCTTCCGGTAGCCCTTCGCCTTCAGCCGGCGCAGGTAGGTTTGCACGGTCCAGAAGTCGAGCCCCCGCTCTTCCGGCAGCGCGTCGAGCACCTGGCGGACGGTTGCCTCCTTCAAATCCCACACGATGCGGGCGATCTCCAACTCCGATTTTGGCAGCGAGGGCCGTTTGGCCATCGTGGGGCCTCCGTTGGTGATGTCGCATCGCACAGGGTGAAGCGGCTTGGCCGATGCGAAGACTACTTGGGTAAAGACATGCAGACTATCATGGCGTCTCCAGTCCGAAATGCGGGCGACGAACAGCAAGACATCTTCGCAGTACAATGCGATTATAACGTTCAATTGAACGTCATCAAGGGCCGGGCCGGAGTTTTATCGAGAAAATTCGTGGGTTCGCTTTCGCCCCCCGGTAGAGGGTATGGGTGACGAAGTCGCAGGAGGCTTCGCGCGAAGACTGATCGTCGCGTGACTTCGTTGAAGACGCCTTCTTGACCTCACGGGACACGATTCTCATAATCCATCACCTTGCAAAAGGTTCTTTTTGGAGGCTGCGGCCAATCTCCACGGATTCGAGCGCGTTATGAGAAGACTTAAAGTCACCGTCGTCGCCGTCGTCGCCGTTGTCTTCCTGATCGGCGTCTTGCAGAACACCCAGAATCTGGATGTGAAGGTCTTGTTCTTTACATTCTCGATACCGGGCGTGGCCCTTCTATTCGCGGTTTTCGTGATCGGTTTTGTCTTTGGCCTTCTTGCTGCCGGGAAGATCTTGACAGGGAAAACCGCGAACAAGAAAGGCGATGTCGAGACGAGAAATGAGCACCCAGCCGAATCGACCCCGGAAGGCGAAGACCGGCCTGAGTGAATGGGCTACTTGCTGGAGAGCGAAATCACCCCGTCCCAATCCGGCGGGGCGGTGCGGTTGTGGCGGGCGATGTAGACGGTGAGGAAGTCGGCCACCGTGTCTTCGGTGGGAATGCGGTGTAGAAGCTCGTAGGCCTCCGGCCAGCGACCGGCGAGGAACGCTTCCACGGCCGCCTCGTAGTGGGCCAGGTGCTCGTCGGTCAAAAGCGGGTATTGCGACTCCGGCGGCAGCAGCTCGCTCACTTCCAGCGGGGTTTCCAGCCCATAGGGCCGCACGACGGCCAGTCGCCGGAGCCGGGCCACCTCGCGGGGGACTTGCGCCCGAACCGCCCGGGCGGTGGCCTCGTCCAAGAGAATCGGGGCGCGGAGGTCCTTGGTCATCCCTTCCAGGCGGGAGGCCAGATTGACGACCGGTCCGAAGACGGTGACCTTGACTTGGTCGACGGTGCCGATCTTGCCCGCCACGGCCTTGCCGGTGGCGATGCCGATGCCGACGTGGAACCCGGCCAGCGTGTCTTGGGCCTCGCGGGCGGCGGCCTCGAATTCGGCGCGGATGGCCAGGGCCGCCCGGCAGGTGCGCACGACGGCGTCGTCCTGCCCGAGCGGCCACCCCCAGAAGCCCATGGCGGCGTCGCCCTGGAAATCGCCCACCACGCCGCCCTGATCGAGGATTTGGTGCGTCATCACGCCCAGGGCCTTGCTCACCCGGTTGAGCATTTCCAAGAGATCGTCGGCGTGTTGTTCGGTTTGACGGGAAAAGCCCCGCAGGTCGCAGAAGAGGACGGAGACCTCGGTTTCCCGGGGGGCGAGCACGACGTCGGGATCCTCGACCGTGAGCGTCTGGAGCACGACCGGCGAAAAGAACTGGCTGAGGCTCGCCTGCTGCCGCTCGAGGAAGCGCATCTGGCGGAGCGAGGAGAGCGCGGCGGCCACGACCTCGGTGAACTTGACGTCCTCGCGCGCGTCGTGCGGATCGGTCGAGCCGGGCATCGTGGGCAGCTCGGCGTGGAAGCGCCCCGCCACGTAAAGGCCCCAACCCCGGCACGTCTTCCCTTCAACCGGGGTGCAAAAGGCCCAATCGACGTTTCGCCGGGCCGTAAACGGCTGGGCCGCGGAGGCTTCGCTCTCCTGCCAGACGTAGAGCACGCTCTCGCGCTGCCGGACCGCCTCCAAGATCAATCGCCGGCTGGGGCGGAAATCGCCCCCGGTCACCAGCCGTTGGTCCCAGTGCAGCACGTGGACCGGAAGCGGCGAATCTTCGCCTGTGTCGAGGTCGCCTTCCACGGCCACCACCGCCGCCGTATCGGCCCGGGGCACGCCGGCCAGGATCATGCTCACCAGGAGCACGCAGAGCTCGCTGTCGCCGGTCGCCCGGGAAATCACGTCGGGAAGCCGGCTGAGCACTTCCATGCGGTGATCGGGGTTGCGGAACTGGACCTGCTTGAGGTACTGCGAGCTGAAGCGTTGCTGCTCGACCGGCTGGGGGGCCTCGGCGGGGATCGACACCCGCTGGTCGACGAGCGTGAACGTGGTGCCGCCGATCACAAAATGCTCGCCGGGGCGGAGCGTGCATCGGGCCGACTCCTTGCCGCGAAAGTAGATCGGGTTCTGGGCCTCCGGAAGCGCGGTCACTTCGAGCCGGCCGCCGCGCCACCGCAAAGCGGCGTGCCGCCGGGAGACGTGCGGGTCCCAGGGAACGGTCCAAACGCCGGCCGTTCGACCGAGCACGGCCGATCCGCCCTCGGGCAGCGCCCGTCGCCAACGGTGCTGGGCTTCGTCGCCCTGTGCGATCAGATCGGCCATGATGGATCACGTATGCGTGTCGGTCGGCGCGTCGGGAGTCACGCTGGGGGAGGTTCGCTCGGTCGGGTCGCCCGTTGGAAGCGAGAGCCGCCCCGGGTTGGCCTCTCGTAAGAGCCGGATCGAGAACCCCCACAGGCCGAGCACGACGAGCAGGACCATGCCCAAGGCGGTGAGGCCGTAGAGGATCAACGTGCCCTTCAGCTTGTCGAGCGTCCACCCGATGGTACCGTCGAACTTGTCGTAGGGCTCCTGGACGATCACCCACCAGCCGGTCTCCTGCCCTCGCACCAAAACCGGCTCCGCCTGGGCCAGCCAGAACTCGTTGGGCGGGCTCTTGCCCAGCGCTCGGCCCAGCTCGGCGAAGGGGTCGACGTACTTGCGTCCCGCCTCGGGCGAGTTGGGCAGCTTGTCGGCTTCGAGCCGGTAGCGCTTCAGGTCCTGATTGTTGAGCCGGGCCAGCTTGCGCTGGAGATCCTGGTCCTTGTCTTCGTAGAGCGGATGTTGGAGGATCATCCCTTCGTGCTCGCCCTTGCGCTGGTCGACCACCACGGCCGCCTGGGACTCGCCGAACTTCTCGCGCCCGCCGGGCCGCTGGAAGATCCAACCCACTTTCACGGTCAGGGCCACCACGCCCAGGAACTCTCCGCCCGAGGGCGGCTTCTCGTAGACCGGGCAAGTGACCGCCACGATCCACTGGTTGCTGGCCTGCGAGGTGAAGGCGGCCGACAGCTCCGTCTTCTTCACGTGCTCGCCCTGCTCAGGGCGCCACGAAGCGTCGTAGTCCTTCCACCCATCGAGCGGCGACTCGCCGTGGAAATAGCTGCGCCAGGCGTAGTTCTTGCCGATCGTCTTGGAAGTCGGCTCGCGCACGCTCGACACGCCCCGCCTCTCGCAAAAGAACCAACTGGCAACCGGCCGCAGTCCGATTCCGTTTTCGTCCGTGCCGGGCTTCACGGGCGTCATCTCGTCGGGGATCAGCTTCTCGAACTCGGCCTGAAATCTCTTGCGGGCCTCGAGCGCGCGGAACTTCTCCCGCTTCGGCTCGAGGATCTTGGCTTCCGCCGACGCGTCGCCGAGAGGCCCCGGATCGCTCAACTCATCGAGCAGCTCTTGAATGTCGGGATCGCCTTCGAAGGTCTCGCGTAACGCCTCTCGCAGGCTCTCGGAATAGGCAACCTGTTCGACGGCCTCGAAGCGGCGTTCCAGCTCGTAGCCGGCCGACCGGGCGACGGCCTGGGCAGCAAACCGGTTCCCTTTGAGCGCGCTTTCGGTCAACTCGTCGCCCGCCTCGCGAAGCATGTTGTTAAAACCGATCCAGGCGAACATCGACACGACGGCCAGCACCAGCGCCGGTCCCACGGCACCGAGAATCATCATCGGCAACCGGGCGCGGCTGGCGTCTCGGGCGTCGAGCGCGGCCAGCACGGCCTGGACGTTGGGATATCGCTTCTTGGGATTGGCGGCCAGACACCGTTCGAGGATCTCGGCCAGGGCCCGGTCGACGCCTGGCACCTGGCGATGGTCCGTGGGCACCGGCTCGCCGCGGATCATGCGGCGGTAGTGGCTCAGCCGTCTGGCCAGACTTCCGGCCCGCTCCAGCCGCGCCACCGACTGCTCGTTGCGATGCGGCGGGCGGCCCGTGAGCATGCAGTAGAGGAGGGCGCCCAAGGCGTAGACGTCCCATCGGGCGTCGGGCACCGCCCGCAAATCGGCCTGCTCCGGGGCCATATAGAAAAGCGTGCCCAGGGCGGGGGCCTGCTCGTGGGAAAGCCGCGATTGCCCGAAGTCGGCCAGGCGCGGCTTGCGGTCCTGATCCAAGAGGATGTTGGCCGGCTTCAGATCGCAGTGCAACACGCCCTTGCCGTGCGAGTGGACGAGCCCCACGGCCACGTCGCGGAAGACGTCGACCGCCTCGGCCACCGGCATCGGGCCGGACTCCAGCCGCCGCGCGAGCGACCCCTGTTCGAGGTACTCCATGATGTAGTAGGGAGGATCGGAATCCCAACCGACGCCGATCAACTGCACCACGTAGCGGTCGGCGAAGAGGAAGGCCAGCTTCTCGACCTCGCGCGACAGAAGCGACCAGTCCAACCCCCCGCGATGGGTGTAGAACTTAATCGCCACGCGGCGGCCCGTGTTCTGCTCGACCGCCACCCAAACCTCCCCGTATGCCCCCACGCCCAGGAACCGCTCCGTATCATAGCCGGGCACCTGCGTCGGCGGCTGATTCCGCTGCAAGCTCTTCTCTTGCGACTGGCGACGCTCCGGGCCGCCCTGAGGCATCGTGGGATCGCTGCTCATGCCGCCAGTATATCAGCCGCCGGGCCCCACGGGGTAGGGACGACGCCTGCCGCGGGCAGCGGGTCCCGGACTATGTCACAATCCGTTTGAGTGACCGCGTTCATGCGGTCTTTCATAACTTGTTCCCAAGCTCTGCTTGGGAACACTCCCTCTTCGCAGCATTTCTTTGCCCCCTGGGCGAGTCGCCGAGACAGAAGTTGGCGGAAGTGCGGTCCCAAGCAGAGCTTGGGACCGAGGTCGTGCGGGAGCTTGGGACCGAGGTCGTGCGGGAGCTTGGGACCGAGGTCGTGCGGGAGCTTGGGACCGAGGTCGTGCGGGAGCTTGGGACCGA
>JBDRTC010000014.1:0-8022 GCA_043824335.1 Planctomycetota bacterium
CAACGGCGATGGCGAGGTCGACCGTAGCGAGTTCGACGTAATGTGGGAACCGCCGGATCTCTTGGTCAAGCTCGACTCCTCCTCGCTGGAAGACAAGCGCATGCAGCAGCAGATCGTCTGCAATTCGAGCGAGGCCGCCGTGATCCAGGCCACGAACAACGTGGAGACGGCGCGGATTACCTTGAAGGAGTATCTCGAAGGGATCTACAAACAGAATCTCTTGCAGATCGGGATCAAGATCTCGCAGGCCGTGGAGAAGCATAGCCGGGAGAAGGAGTTTTACGATTTCAGCAGCAAGCTCGCGCTGCGGGGTTACGTTTCGGGAGACCAGTTAAGGGCCGACGAGGTCCGTGTCAATCAGGCCGAGGACGAGCTGACCTTGGCGATGAAGGAATTCGAGGTGCTCGAGGAGTTCAGCAAGAAGAAGAAGCTGTTGGACCTGGAGGCCGCCATCAAGATCGCCGAGGCCAGGCTCAAGTCGGAGGAGCACAGCCACCAACTCGATGAGGAGAAGCTCGAAGAGGTCGACGAGCAGATCGCCAAGTGCACGATCCGCGCCCCGCAGTCGGGCCAGGTGGTGTACGCCAACGTCTCGAACAATCGAGGCGGCCAGGAGGTCATCATTGAGGAAGGGACGACGATCCGCGAGCGCCAGGCGATCATCAAGCTGCCCGACCCCAACGACATGCAGGTCAAGGCCAAGATCAACGAGGCCCGGGTGTCGGCGGTCGAGGTGGGAATGGGGGTGTCGATCGAGTTGGACGCCTTCCCCGACATGAAACTGGCCGGCACGGTTGAAAAGGTGAGCGAGTATCCGCTGCCGTCCAGCTGGTGGGCCGGCGAAGTGAAAGAGTACGAGACGACCATCAAGATCGACAACGGCAGCTTTCCCAAGGACGAGGAGCACGTCATGCGCCCCGGCATGACGGCGAAGGCGGCCATCCGTGTGGAAAAGCTGGACGACGCGCTCATGGTCCCCGTGCAGGCCGTATTCGAGCACGGCGGCAAGCATTACTGCGTGCTCCGCGAGGGCGAGGCGCTCAAGGAGCGGGAAGTGGTCATCGGCTCGACCAACGATAAGGACGTGGTCATCGAAGAAGGACTCACCACGGGCGAAGAGGTCGTGCTGGGCGCCGCCCTCCACCGCGACGAGCTCGACTTGCCCGAGATTGCTCCGGAAACGGAGACCGGCGGCGGCGAAATCCCCGGTGGCTCACCGAAGAGCCGGGAGGCAAAACCTTCCCCGGGCGCCGCGAAGCCGAAGGAAGGCGCCGGCGAGCGAGCGCCGGGCGCGGCTCCGGGCGCCGGCATGCCCAATCCCGCCCAGATTTTCAAGACGATGGACAAGAACGGCGACGGCAAACTCGAAGGCGACGAAATCGCCGGCCCGATGAAGGAGAGCCTGTCGAAGACCGACACCGATGGTGACGGGGCCGTCAGCCGGACCGAGTTCAACGCGGCGATAAAGCAGATGCGCGGCCAGGGCGCCGGCGGGGGAGGCCGGCCATCCGGCCAGGGGCGGCCCGGGGCATCGGGAGCCAGCCGGGGGACCAGCCAATGACGCTGGCCACTTCCGCTCTGGCCGCCACCGTCGTGGATCTCACCAAGCATTACGTCCTGGATGGGGAGGTCGTGCGCGCGCTGCGGGGCGTGAGCCTCGACTTTCCCGAGGGCGATTACGTGGCCGTCATGGGGGCTTCCGGCTCGGGCAAGAGCACCCTTCTGAACTTGTTGGGGTGTCTCGACCGGCCCACCTCCGGCGCGATCTTCATGGGCGACGAAGACGTCAGCCAGCTCGACGACGATCAACTCTCCGAAATCCGCGCCTCGCGGATCGGTTTCATCTTCCAGTCGTACAACCTGATCCCCCAGTTGACCGTGTTGGAGAACATCGAAGTTCCCCTGTTCTACCAGGGTCGGCTGGCCGCCGACGCCCGCCGACGGTGCACCGAGCTGGCCGAGATGGTCGGGCTGGCCGACCGGCTCAAGCACCGGCCCACCCAGCTCTCCGGCGGGCAACAGCAACGCGTGGCCATCGCCCGGAGCCTGGTCAACGACCCCTATTTCGTCCTTGCCGACGAGCCGACCGGAAACCTCGACTCGGTCACCACCAAAGAGATCCTCGATCTGCTCGACGGGCTGAACGCCGCCGGCAAGACAATCATCATGGTCACCCACGAGCCCGAAGTCGCCGCGCGGTGCAGGAGAACCGTCCGCCTCCTGGACGGCCTGGTTCAATCCGACGAGCGCGCTGACGACGGAAAGGAGGGTTCAGGGTTCAGGGTTCAGAATCCGAGGGACAACCGTAGCCGCGAGAAAGCTGAACGCCAGGCCCTCGATCCGGAAGGCTGAATCCCGAACCGTCAACGCTGGGCCCCGAATGCTGAACCCTGAACCCCGAACCCTGAACCCTGTCCTCCGGCCCCTGGCCCCTCAATCGCGATGATCTTCCTTTGGCTACGCACTTGGCTGCTGGGCGTCAAAAGCCTGATGCTGCACCCCTTGCGGTCTCTCTTGACCGTGCTGGGGATCTTCATCGGCGTGGCCAGCGTGATTTGGCTTCTGGCCATCGGCGAGGGGATCAGCCAGAAGGCCCAGGAGCAGATCGCGGGGTTGGGCGCCAACAACATCATCGTTCGCTCGATCAAGCCCCCCAGCGAAGTGACCGCGGGAAGCAGCGGCGACGTCGCCTACGGCATCACCCGGGCCGACTTCGAACGGCTTACCGAAACGATCCCCACGATTGAGCGGGCGCTGCCGATCCGCGAGATCCGCCGCCGCTTCAGTTATTCCACGCGGAACGTCGACGGGCGGCTCGTCGGCTGCACGCCCGAGTACGCCGAGGTCACCCGACTGAAGGTCGACCGCGGGCATTTTATCAGCGACGCCGAACTCCACGACAAGAAAAACCACTGCGTGCTGGCCGCGGGCACGGCCGAGCAGCTCTTTCCCTTCGAAGACCCGATCGGCCGCTCCATCCACATCGAGAAGCACTACTACGTCGTGGTCGGCGTGATGAAGTCTCGGGCGCCCTCCGCCGGGATCGGGGGATCGTTCGCCGCGCAGGATTATGCGAACGACGTCTACATCCCCATCAGCACGCTCTGGAGCCGCATCGGGGACTTTGTAATCACCCGGCGGAGCGGATCGTTCGAGCGCGAGAAAGTCGAGCTCAGCCAGGCCACGCTCCGCGTGGACGACGTCAAGAATGTGATGGAGACGGCCGATCTGGTTCAACTGACGCTCGACAAGTTTCACCGCCTCGATGATTTCGGCACCACCGTGCCGCTCGAACTGTTGGAGCAGGCCAAAACCACCCGAATGATGTTCATCATCTTCCTCGGCCTGATCGCCGCGATTTCGCTCTTGGTGGGCGGCATCGGCATCATGAACATCATGCTGGCCACGGTCACCGAGCGGACCCGCGAGATCGGCATCCGCCGCGCGCTGGGCGCCAAGCGGGGCGACATCATCCGCCAGTTCCTCGTGGAGACCATCTCGCTGTCGATCGTCGGCGGGATCACCGGCATTTTGGGCGGGCTGATGTGCCGGCCGGTGATCACCTGGGTCCAGCACCGCCTGGAGTACTTCATGCCCCGCGTGATGGAGCAGCTTCCCGACGTGATCAAGACGATCGAGCCGATTATCGTTCCCGCATCGATCCCCTTCGCCTTCGTCATTTCCGTGACCATCGGGGTCGTCTTCGGCATCTACCCCGCCATGCGCGCCGCCGCCATGGACCCGATCGAAGCCCTGCGCCACGAGTAACGAGCGGTCGGTGAATAACTCGGGGACTGTCCCGATTTTCCCGCAGGGAAAATGGGACTGTCCCCCTCCCAAACCGGGAAGTCATCTATCGGCCGCCCCTCAGAACCGGCGGTTCACGGAGACCTGCAGCTCGGAGTCGAAGAGGCGGTCGTGCGCGTCCCGGAGGGGAAAGACGCCCGCCACGCGAACCTCGGTCATGCCGATTTCGGCGTGCAGTCCCGCCGTGAGGTTCACGACGTCGATGCGGTTGAGCGGATTGCTCAGTTGGAGCAGGGCTTGGCCCGCGGCCCCGTTGACGACGTCGGTGTCCTGAAGGGTCGTGGTGTAATGCACTTCCACGATCCCGGCCAGGCCTTTGAGGCGGGGCGCCTCTTCTCCAAGAGGGTTGCGCAAGAGCCAGCGTCCCAGGGAGAGGTCGAGGAACAGCAGGTTCTGGTCGGTGAGCCGGCCCAGGTCGGCGCCGGCGAGTTCAACCCGGTTCCCGTTGGCCGCAATGTCCACTTGGAGAAAGCCCTGATAGAAGAGAACGTCGTCCGGCGCCCTCAAGAAACCGACGTACGGCAGGAGGTGCAAGGCGTCGTTCGAGAGGGCGAAACGGCGGGAGCTGATCCGGCCGGTCACGTCGCTGCCCGTGGGAGTGTCGATCACAAGTCCCGCGGCGACGACCGAGGTGTCGCTTTGAAACAGCACTCGTTTCAGCGACACCGCCAGGTTGCCCACATCTTGATTTCCGACGTCGAAGTCCGCCACGGTGAATCGGAGGCCACTGGCAAACGGCATGCGGACCTCGGCCGACCAGCGGCCGTCGAGGAATGTTTTCTCCGCCCCGACGATGTACCGGTCCACGGGAAAGACCCTGGTGGGAGAGGCGGCCGCCTCGAGCGCGCCGGCGTAATGGTTGTAGATGAAATAGACCCGGTCCATGGGCAGGGCCTTGTTGTTCTCGGCGATCTTCATTCGCCCGCTGCCGCCGGCGGGCGGAATATCCATGGTCACGCAGCGCGAGATGGGGGTATCTCCTTGGCCATAGCCGGAAATGCACGCCTTGACCCGGCCGCCTATGCCGAAGAAGTCGCCGTACATGTTGGGCATGCCCGCTAAGCGAACGATCGGACTGCGGGAAGCCAATAGCGTGGACGGCTCGAACCGATCCGCCGGCCCGGGGGTCACGCGCGGCGCGGCCGGCTCGGGCGACTCTGAGGGCCGGGGGGCCGGCGGCCGTCTCTCTTCCGACACGCTGCCGGGCTGGAACGCGAGGAAGGATTCGGCCGGTCCGGGCAAGGCAAGCTCTGTTTGCCAGCCGGCCTCTTGGGCGCCGGCCGGACCGAGCGAGCACAGAAAAAGGCCCGAAACGCCAAGTAGGCAACACACAGGCTTCCCTAACATCCTTTCCCCTCCCGCTCATCGGCGTCATGCGAGTAAAATCGGCCGCATCGGTTGTATCGGCTCGCCGGATCGGAGGGGATGAACGGAACTTCCCGCGTCCAATCCCGCTGGAAAAGAGACCGATCGTCTCGCCCGGCCCCGGGGAACTTGCCGCGACCCCGGGGAAATGGAATACTTAGGTCTAGTGCTTGTACCCTTCCAGCTGAGCCCAGTCGCCGGCAAGGAGTTTTGGAGTGAGCGATTCCCCACAAATCGTCCAGGTGAGCCTGGCGGAGCGGAGCTACCCGATCGAGATCGGGGCGGGCAACCTGGGCCAAGCGGGCCGATTTCTCGCCGAAAGAGGCCGGGTGACCCATGCCGTGGTGATCACCGATGAAAACGTCGAGCGGCCGCACGCCGTCCGGGCGGCGGAAAGCCTGGCCGAAGCGGAGATCACGGTCGACCTGGTCGTCCTCGAGCCGGGCGAACGGACCAAGTCGATCGACGCGGCCGCGACCCTGTGGCAGAAAATGCTCCAGTTGGGGGCCGACCGCAAGAGCGTGGTGGTGGCCGTCGGGGGAGGCGTGATCGGCGATTTGGCCGGCTTCCTCGCCGCAACCTACGCCCGGGGGATCCGCTTCCTCCAGGTGCCCACCTCCCTGCTGGCGCAGGTCGATAGCTCCGTTGGCGGCAAGGTGGGAATCAACCTGCCGGAAGCCAAAAACATGGTCGGCGCCTTCCTGCAGCCCGTCGGAGTGCTCATCGACACCGAAACCCTGGAAACCCTCGACGGGCGCGAGTACCGGGCCGGACTGGGCGAGGTGGTCAAGTACGGCGTGATCCAGGACGCTCGGTTGTTCGACTACCTGGAGGCGAACGTCGCCGGATTGGCCCGGGCGGATCACGACGTCCTCGGCCACGTGATCGCAAGGTGCTGCCGATTGAAGGCCGACGTCGTCGAACAGGACGAGCGCGAGGAGACCGGGCTGCGGGCAATCCTCAACTACGGACACACGTTCGGCCACGCCCTGGAGTCGCTCTTGGGCTACGGCGAACTCTTGCACGGCGAGGCGGTCGCAATCGGCATGTTGTGCGCCTCGCGCCTGGCGGAGCGGCTCGGCCGCGTCGACGCCGAGTTCACCGCCAGGCAACGCAAGCTGCTTTTGGCCCTGGACTTGCCCACCGATCTTCCTCAAGTCGATCACGACCAGATCCTCCGCACCATGATGCACGACAAAAAGGTCGCGCACGGCCGCCTCCACTTCGTGCTCCCAACCCGGATGGGCCACGTCGAACTGGTCGGCGACGTAGACCCGGATCAAGTTCGGGCAGCCCTGGCCGATTATTAGGCTGTTCGGCCGTTGCGGCCGTTGAACTATTGGGCGTTCGCAGGATGCCAGATGTCGCACTCTCGTCCCGAATCGGCAAGCTGTGTTGGTTGTATCGGTAAAGCCGTCGCCCGTTTCTGAGGTGGTGGATTGTAGTGCTTGCAACGGTGGTCAAGAATGCGCCGTCGTGCCGACAACAAGTTGGATAACCCCGTCGCAAGAAGAACGCGTTTCCAGGACGGGCAGATCACCCGTGTCGAGGAGGCGGGGATGCCGCGGCGCAACGCGCGAGTTGTTCCAGCCTGGTGGGGGGGGTGGGCGCCGAGCTGCGTCCACTGCTGGGCGCTGTTGCTGTGCCTGATTTCCCTGGGCCGGGTCTTGGCAGACGAGTTTCCCCGACGCCTGCCGCCCGTCACCGACGTGGCGCTTGCTGGCCACGTGCGCTTGGCCGACTCGACGTCTCCGATCCACCGCAAGCCATCTTCCCAGCCGGCGCCCGTTTTCGCTCCGCCGTCAGGTCTTGGCGAACGCACGAGAGCGTCTGCCTGGGGCAGCAAGCCCCCGATGGACCGGAGCGTGATGCAGGTGGCTGCGTTGGGACCACCGACAACCGTCCCCCATTTCGATCCGTCCCACGACGGCTCCCGTGACGTTCCGCCCGCCGAGTTGCCTACAAACTACATGCCGTTGCGGCCGACCGACGACTGTTGGACCCTACAAGTGATGCCGGCAGGGCTGTTGTATGGATCCTACATGGCGGGCGCCAAGGAGCCGCGTTTTGCCAGCTATTGGAGTCACGACAAGAACCTCGGCAAGATCTGGGACACGGCACTGGGAGGCCGACTCGGCCTGCTTTGCTACGGCACACGGGGCGTCGACCACCCCGAGGGATTCCAGGTCGACATCGAAGGCGGAACGCAAGCGAGGCTCGATCCGACATCGGAAAGCACGATGCTCCTTTCCGCCGACTTCCGGGCCGGCATCCCGATCACGTATGCAAAGGGCCGGTGGCAATTCAAGACCGGCTACTATCACGTAAGCTGCCACCTGGGCGACGAGTACTTGCTGCTGTTCCCCGACGCGCGCCGGCTCGACTATTCCCGCGACGCCATCTTGCTCGGCGCGGGATACTTCTGGACCGAGCGGCTGCGCCTCTACGGCGAGACCGCGTGCGCAATCACTCCACAAGACGGGGCCGAGCCGTGGGAGTTCCAGCTCGGCGCCGACTGGGCCCCTGCGCACGACACCGGAGTCCTCGGCGCCCCGTTCGCTGCGGTGAATGTTCACCTCCGGGAAGAGGTCGACTTCGGCGGCAACTTCGTGTTCCAGGCCGGATGGGCATGGAGGCGATGCCCGCGAGGCTCCTGCTACCGCATCGGCTTCGAGTACTTCAACGGCAAGAGCGATCAGTACGAGTACTACGACCGCACCGAGGAACGCCTGGGATGGGGTATGTGGATCGATTTCTAGCCGCGTGAGGGGGCTTCCGCGACGACCGGCTTGCCCGACCCTGGGCTAAGTGTGGCCGGTGAACGGCAGCGTGTCGAGTAACCCAACAGCC
>JBDRTC010000015.1:0-9281 GCA_043824335.1 Planctomycetota bacterium
CCCAAATGTGTCTGGTTGACGCACTGTATCTCCTGGTGGCCCGCTGCAAGAAGATTTCGCTTCGCAAGGTAGAGCGGCTGAACGCCTTTGCCGAAAAGACGCTGAGGTTGCCCACGAAATGAGCAAGCCAGGAAGAGTCTACCTCGCGTTTGATTTGGGTGCCAGCAGCGGTCGTGCGGTCCTGGGTTTGCTGGAAGGCGGCAAGCTCAAGCTGGAAGAAATCAACCGTTTCACCAACTCGCCTGCCCCCTTGGGAGGCAGGCTGTATTGGGATTTTCTCTCGCTGTGGAACCACGTCGTCAACTCGATGCGCCTTTGCGCCGAAAGGGGCCACCCGCGACTATCAGGTGTTGGCGTGGATACGTGGGGCGTCGACTACGGCCTGCTGGCTGCCGACGGCACGCTGCTGGGCAACCCGGTATGCTATCGAGATCCGCTTACGGAGGGGATAAGCCGGTCGGTCTGCTCGGCAATCGGCGAACAAGAACTCTTCCGACTGACAGGCTGTCGGCTGACCCGGATTTCCACACTTGCGCAATTGGTGGCGCTCAAGAACAGCCCCAGCGCCGGCATGTTGAGGTTGTCCAAGACGCTTCTGATGATGCCGGATCTTTTCAGGTATTTTCTCTCGGGACACACGGGCGTTGAGCTTACCGCGGCCGGAACCTCCCAGTTGGTCAACGTGCGAAGCGGCAAATGGTGCTCACGAATCCTCCAGACGTTGCACCTTCCCAGGCGGATCATGCCGGAAATCGTGAAACCGGCAACCGTCGTCGGGCGGCTCTTGCCGGATCTGGCGGCTCACGCCGGCTTGAATCGGTCCCCGGTTGTCGCTGTCGCCGGACACGATACGGCTTCCGCCGCTGCCGCCGTTCCCTTGGCGGGTTCGGATTGTGCCTTTCTAAGTTGCGGCACGTGGTCGGTCTTGGGTGTCATCCAGGACAGTCCAATCACTTCGGCTGAAGCGTTCTCCCGCGGCTTCGCAAATCTGCTCGGCCTGGAGTCGATCCTCTTCGTCAAGATCGGTATGGGCCTCTACCTGTTCGAGAACCTGCGCAGAGCGCTCGCACAGAGTGCCCGCAAGACCACCTATGCACAAATGATTCAGGAAGCGTCGCACGCCAAGCCGTTCGAGCACTTCTTGGACGTGAATTCGCCCTTGTTTTTCTTAGCCGAGGATCCGAAGCCTTGCGTCAAAGAGTTCTTGCGCAGGACCGGCCAGGACGTTTCGGAGAGCACCGGCTCGATCATTCGATCTCTTCTGGAAGGTTTGGCGTGGAGTTATCGCGGGGCAATCAACGATCTGACAACGCTTACCGGAAGGGATCTGAAAAGGATCTCTCTGGTCGGCGGAGGGAGCAGGAACAGAATGCTTTGCCAGATGGTGGCCGACGCCACCGGCCTGGAGGTCGTCGCCGGTCCGGCCGAGGCAACCGCGGCGGGGAACGTGGCCATGCAGGCCCTCGCCACCGGGCAACTGCGCAAGGCGGCAGATATCCGGGAACTTGTCAAGGGCTCTTTCAGGCTCACGAGCTATGAACCGCGGTCGACGCAACGGTGGGACAAGAGCTTCCCCCGCTACCTCGAGACCCTGGAAAAGTCGGGAAAGCTCAAGTAGATTCGGAAAGGACTTGTAATGCAGCGTTTCTATGATCCCGAAATGTTCCTCCAGACATTCGACGGCATCGACCTGGACAACCACGTCGTGGCGTCCTATTACCTCCGCGACCGCCTGGAGGGCGAGAAATTCATCGACCACTTCAGTCTTGTCCAGTCGATGGGGCTGGAAGGTTCCACGGGTACGTGGGAGAAGGTGGAGGAGGACACGGCCGAAGTCCGCCAGGCCATGTCCAGCAAGATGGTCGGCTACCACGAGATCCCTTCGGAGGATCCATACGTCAAGTCGGCCGTGGTCCAGTTGGCCTTTCCGATCCGCGCCTGGGGCGACAACGTTCCGATGATGCTGTTGGCCATCGCCGGCAACTGTTTTGCCTATTCCAAGCAGATCATGCTGACGGACCTGTTCATCGGCAAAGAGCTGTTGAAGAAGTTCCCGGGCCCCAAGTTCGGCGTGGAGGGGATTCGCGAGTTGACCGGCGTCAAGGAGCGGCCGCTGTCGCTTCACATCATCAAGCCCAAGATGGGGATGACACCCGAGCAGACGGCCAACCAGGTGCGTCTGACCATCGCCGGCGGGGCCGACATGTGCAAAGACGACGAGATGCTCGCCGACGCCTACAACAACACCATGGAGCAGCGATTGCCGCTGGTGATGGACGAGATCAACCGGGCGGCCGACAAGACGGGCAAGAAGATGATCTACTTGTGCAGCATCACCGATGCTCCGCACAGAATGCTGGACAAGGCCCGGCGCGCCATCGACCTGGGCGTCAACGGATTGCTGGTGACCTATTCCGCCGGACTGGCCGCGTTCCGCGAGTTGACCTCGCATCCTGAGATTAACGTTCCGGTGATGATGCACGGCTCGCACATGATCGCCATGATGAAACAGATCTCCTGGCCCGTGCTGGGCAAATTGAGCCGGCTGTGCGGCGCCGACCTGATGCTTACCCCCACCATGTGGTCGTCGATCCCCATGGTGTCGATGGAAGAGGGCCTCCGCACGTCGTTCATGAAGCTCGCGCCCTGGCACCACATTAAGCGAACGTTTCCCATGCCGTGTGCCGGCGTGTATCCTGGGCTGGCCGAAGTGATCATCGGAGAATACGGTCCGGACATCATCATTCCGGCCGGCGGCGGTATGCTGGGACATCCCGACGGCTACACGGCCGGGGCCCAGGCCTGGCAGCAGGCGATTGCCGCCGTGATGGAGGGCGTTCCCCTGCCGGAAGCGGCGGGCCGGCCGGAAAACCACGCTTTACGTCGCGCCTTGGAAAAATGGGGCTACATGCAGCGTCCCAAAACGCCTTGGCTTCGCCTGGCACCCGAGTTTCAACCCAAGCCGATGAAGTTTGACTGAGTATGAAAGCAATATGGCGACTGCAATAAAGATCCCGGATCTTGGAACAACGACTGACGAAGTTAAGCTGGTTGAGTGGTTGAAACAAGAAGGCGATCCGGTAAAACGCGGAGAGGCGCTTTGCGAGGTGGAAACCGACAAAGCGACCGACGAGCTGGAATCGGTCGCCGAAGGCGTTTTGCTGCGTCAAGTGGTGCCCGCGGGCAGTGAAATAGTATCGGGGACCATCATCGCCTATGTCGGATCGCCCGGAGAATTGATCCCGGAACCGGGCACGGCAGCGCCGGCGCAAGCGGAGAAATCCGATGGACAAGAAGGCCTGCCGAAAGATGACGTTGCGCCCGGGGTGTCGCCGGTCATCCGCAACCTGGCGAAGGGGAGGGGCGTCGATCTCGACTCGGTAACCGGCACGGGGCCCGGCGGCCGGATCACGCGCGAAGACGTAATCCGCACGAAGCAGGCGGGCGGCGACAGGGTGGCCCGGCTATCCAAGGACCAGCTCGCCGTGGCCCGCCGGGTTTCTCGCAGCAACCGGGAAATCCCCGCCATCGACCTCACCTGCACGGTGGATATGTCTGGGGCAATGAGATTGCGCCGGAGAGTGATACAGGAAACGTCGCAGAAGGTGGCCTATGATTCCATCTTCGTCTTCGCCGTTGCCCAGGCGATCACGGCTTCCTGCAATTTCATGAGTCATGTGACCGAAGAGGAAGTCGTTATCCACGATTCGACCGACATTGCCGTTGCGATCAGTTCGCAGCGCAGGCTCTATACGCCGGTGATCAGGAATGCCGACGAGCTGTCTCTGTCGGAGATCGAGCTTGAGCTCCAACGACTGGTTGAGAAGACCCGCCGAGGGGAGCTCCGCGCGGAGGACCTGGTCGGCGGCTCGTTCACGGTGAGCAACCTTGGGATGTTTCCGGTTCGGTCCTTCAACGTCATTATTCCGCCGGGGCAGAGTGCGGCGTTGGCCGTGGGCGCGATCGAGGAAAGGCCCGTGGTGAAAGAAGGCAGGATTCTACCTCTTCCCGTCGTTAACGTGGTCCTGTCGGTCGATCACCGTTTGATTAACGGAACCGAAGCGGCCGAGTTCCTGAAGCAATTGAAAGAATTCTTGGAGACCCTATGAGTCAGGTTGGTGGTTATGAAGCCGAGTTCTTGCTTGGCCTGTACAGGCAAATGGTGCTGATTCGTAAATTCGAGGAGCGCGTAAAGTACCTGTTCCTGGAAGGCGTCATGCCCGGGACCATTCATCAGTGTAACGGGCAGGAGGCTTGTGCGGTGGGTGTGTGTGCCGCGCTGGAGCCCCACGACGTCATCACCACGACCCACAGGCCGCACGGCCATGCTTTGGCAAAAGGGGTAACCGTCGATGCAGCCATGGCGGAGTTGTTCGGTCGGACAACCGGTTGCTGTAAAGGGAAGGGCGGCTCGCTGCACCTTGGCGACCTTGCCAAGGGCGTGGTGCCGGCGGTGGCCATCGTCGGGGGCGGCGTCCCGATCGCAACGGGCATGGCCCTGGCCTTCAAAATGAAAAAGGAAACGCGGGTGGCCGTGTGCTTCATGGGTGACGGCGCCACCAATGAAGGCGCGTTTCACGAAGGGGTCAACATGGGCGCGATCTGGGACTTGCCCGTGGTCTACGTGGTGGAAAACAATCTCTACGGTGCTTCCATGCCCGTCGGCATGGCGATGAAGACAGACACCATTTCCGAGCGCGGCTGCGCTTACGGCATTCCCGGAGTGACCATCGACGGCAACGACCTGCTGGCGGTTTACGAAACGGCCAAGGAAGCAGTCAGTCGGGCGAGAGAGGGCGATGGCCCGACATTGCTTGAATTGATGACCTATCGCATCACAGGACATTCTCGGCGCGACCCAGCCCTGTATCAGCCGGAAGAAGAGAAGCAGAAGGCGTTGGAGGCCGAACCCATAGGACGTTTTTCCAAGTACCTCTTGGATCAAGGCATGGCCGATCACGAGTCCCTCGGTCGAATCGACCGCGAAGTTGAAGAAGAGATTGAGGCGGCCGTCGAGGCGGCCATGGCGGCCCCGGAACCGAGACCTGAAGATACTCTGGAAGACCTATTCACGGTGTAGATGTGGACGTGAAGAGACTAGGTATTGCCCAAGCTTTGCGAGAATGCATCCGCCAGGAAATGAGGCGGGATGAGCGTGTGTTCTGCATCGGTGAAGATATCGCGATTCCCGGCGGATGGGGCGGCGCCTTCACCGTGACACTGGGGCTGGAAGAGGATTTTCCGGACCGGATGATCAATACGCCCATCTCCGAAAACGGCTTTTTCGGAGTGGCCCTGGGCGCCGCCATGATGGGACTGCGGCCGATCGTCGACGTTCAGTACGGCGATTTCCTCTTTTGCGCCATGGACCAGGTGGCCAACCAAATAGCCAAAATGCGATACATGTCCGGAGGAAAGCTGACGACTCCCCTGGTGATGCGGGCTCCGGTGGGCGTGACCGGCAGGGGTGCACAACACGCCCAGAACATGGAGCCGTATTTCCTGCCGCTTCCGGGGATAAAGATCGTGGCTCCCGCGACGGCCTACGACGCGGTGGGCCTGCTTCGGTCTGCCGTTCGCTGTGATGACCCGATCTTGATGTTTGAGCACAAACTGCTCTACGGCTCCAAGGGCGTAAGGGCCGAGAGTGGGGCCGTGGACGCCTCGAGTGAGATCCCGGCCGAAGACTACGTCGTGCCCATTGGAAAGGCAAAGGTGCGCCGGCGGGGCAACGATGTAACCATCATCGCGACCCTATTGATGATGCATCGCAGCCTGCAGGCTGCCGACGTGCTGGAAGAGGAGGGGGTTAGCGCGGAAGTCATCGATCCTCGTTCCCTGGTGCCGTTTGATTGGGACACGGTCAAGGCTTCCGTATCCAAGACCGGCCGTGTGGTGATAGTTGAAGAAAGCCCCAAGCGCAACGGCATCGGGGCGGAAATCGCCGCCACACTGGCCGAAGAGATGATCGAACACCTCACCGCTCCCATCAAGCGCGTGGCGGCCCCCAATACGCCTGCGCCCTTCTCGCCGCCCATGGAGAACTTCTATGTGCCGAATGTGACTCGGATCGTAGAGGCGGTTCGACAGGTCGTGTCTTTTTAACAGAGCAGTGCGGCGAGGGCTTGAGAAGGCCACAATCGAGCCCTGTCCTGGCGGGGCCAACGTTGGGCGTCTCTTGGCCACGTTGGGTGAGGAGAAGACCGATCGCGGTCTTACGGTGGCGAAGACAACCGCAAAGGAGAACGCTGTGGAACTTCATGTCGATGCGCATCTGTGGTGCTTAGGCACCTATGGTGAAAGGTACGTCCCTGGCGGGTACTTCGAGGCCATGAGTCTGGATGAGCAATTGCAGAAAATGGCGGCCATCGAGGGATTAGACGGCTTGTTCGTCTTCTATCCCACGCCTCCTCTGCCCGCCGATCCTGATCAGTTTCTGAAGAAGCTGGCGGACTACAATTTGCGAGTCTCGAATTTGTGCCCGGAGCTATGGAGCGATCGAAAATGGAGATACGGTGCGTTCAGCACCGCGGAAACAGGGATCCGGAAGGAAGCAATCAAGGCTTTCAAGGAGGGGATCGATTTTGGCAAGGCGGTTAACGCGGACAGCATCCTGTTCTGGCCCGCGCACGACGGCTTCGACTATCCCTTCCAGACCAACTACCGGGATGGGTGGTCCAATCTTGTGGAGACGCTTCAAGAGATCGGCGAGCATGACAGAAGCGTGTAGATCGCGGTGGTATACTATTCGAAAGACCCCCGGCAGGGACACTACGTCAGCAACGTCGGCAAGCTCATGATGCTGCTGGACGACGTGGGACTCGACAACGTCGGCGGCGTCCTCGACGTCGGGCATGCCTTGATGGCCCAGGAAAGCCTGGCCGAATCCCTCACCATCCTCGACATGCACGACAAACTCTACCAGATCCACCTCAATGAAAACTACAAAGATGCGGATCCCGACCTGATTTTCGGCACGATCAATTTCTGGGAGATTCTCGAATTCTTCTACTACCTGAACAAGACTGACTTCCGGGGCTGGAGCTCCATCGACATCATCGTCCCCCGCGACGACAGGGTGCGTTCCTTGGAGGTGGGGGTGAAGCTCGTTCATAAATACCAAGCGTTGGCGGAGAGACTTCTGGCACATTCGGACGAGATCGACGGTAATTCAAGAGCGTGCCGTTTTGTCGACAACATCGATTTGATCACCGACCTGCTGTTCCCGGGCGCTTGATGATGAACTCCAGAGAGCGGGTGCTCACTGCGCTTGAGCGGCAAGTTCCAGACAGAGTGCCTACCTTCGAGGTCGTGATCGACAGCCAGGTGATGGACGCGATCGTCCCCGGGGCGGATGCGTGTGGTTTTGTCGACGCGATGGGGTTGGATGCGATTGCCGTAAGGCCCGATACCAAGAAAGAACAGATCGAGGAAGACGTCTTTCGCGATGAAAGAGGGGTCGTCGTCAGAAGAACCACCCAGGATTATCTCGAGCCGGTGAATACGGTAATCAAGAACGAGGAGGACTTGCGGCGGTTTGAATTCCCTGATCCCTATGCTTCCCATCGGCTGGACGGCTTGAGAACCGCCGTCGACAGATTCAAAGGCAGGCTGCCCGTGATTGCCTTCTTGAGGGATGGATGGTCGGAAGCGAGAGACCTGCACGGCTTCGAGGAGAGCCTGGTCGATTTGCACGACAACCCGGGATTGGTGCGGGGAATCATCGAGAAGGCCGTCGATTACTATTCGGAGCTGGGAAGGCTGGCGGCGAAGCTCGGGGCCGAAATCGCTTTTTCGGGCGACGACATCGCGGGAAACAACGGCTTGTTCATGTCTCCGCAACACTTTCGGGACATTATCTATCCCGCGATGAAGAGGCTCTACAAGAACTGGCACGGTTACGGATTGCACATTATCAAGCATTCCGACGGAAATCTTGATCCCATCTTGGACTTGCTGATCGACACGGGCCTCGACTGTCTGCATCCAATCGATCCCCTGGCGGGCATGAGCCTTGAGAAAGTCAAGAGAGAATGCGGGGATCGAATCTGCATCATGGGCAACGTGAACTGTGCGGGCAATCTCGTTTTCGGAACGAAAGAGCAGGTGATCGAAGAAGTGAAAAACTGTATCGACGTTGCTGCTCCCGGCGGCGGGTACATCCTCTCGTCAAGCAACTCGATCCCGCGGAGCGTAAAGCCGGAGAACTATGTCGCTATGACTGAGACGGTAAAGGAATACGGCAAGTATTGACAGCTCGCCTGTCCCCAGCAGTGGCTCATTCGCATCTCGTTATCGGACGCAGGTAAGATGGACCCGCTACTAGAGAAGATCTATTCGCTTACTCCGGAAGACTGCCGGGACTGCGCCCGGCACGTGATGCTCGGCGGCGGAACGCGCGGCGGGCCGGTTGTCGTTCGGGGCAAGGGAGTGCGTCTTTACGACCAGAACGGCAAGGACTATATCGACTGCACCTCGCAGAGTTGGGCGATGTACCTGGGGTTCGCCAATGAAGCGATCAACCGGGTTGTGGCGGAGCAAATGGAGCGGTATTCACACATCCACCAGGGATTTGACACGCCGGCTCGTTTTTACCTCGCACGGAAGCTGGCCCAATTAGCTCCGGGCGATCTGAACCGCGTGTCGTTCACGGTAGGTGGCGGTGCCGCGTGCGAGGCGGCGATGAAGATCGCCTACAAGAACACGCAGCCCTCCCGTGATTTTGTTTGCCTCTATGACAGTTACCACGGAACCACGCTCGGTTCGATGGGCGCTTCATGGATCTCCACCCGGGCGGCGGGGAGCCTTGCGGGCGGAAGCAGGTTCCTGGGCCTCACGCGGCCCTTTATTCGCGTGCCAAACCCTTACTGCTATCGCTGTCCACTTGGCCTGAAGAGGGAAGACTGCGGATTGGCCTGCGCGCAAATGCTGAGGTTGACTCTCCAGCGCGGAATTGCCGGAAACGCCGCGGGTGTTATTTTGGAGCCGATCCAGGCAAGTGCCGGACAGATCATCCTGCCGAAGGAATACCTACAGGCGGTTCGGCAGATTTGCGACGAATTCTCGGTCCCGTTGATTTTCGACGAGATTCAGACTTATGCGCGGGTGGGCAAGTTCTTTGCCGCCGAGTATTTCGGCGTGACGCCTGACATGATTTTCCTCGGCAAGGGCTTCGGCGCCGGTCTTCCGATTGCGGCAGTCGTTGTCTCCGACAGGCTCGAAGGCTTTGAGCCTGACGCGGAGGAGTTGCACACGTTTGCCAACAATTCGGTTTCGCAAGT
>JBDRTC010000016.1:0-3165 GCA_043824335.1 Planctomycetota bacterium
CCGGCGAGCAGCCGTGCCCCTGGTGGGAATCTCGACGCCCGACCCCCGGGCGACAATGGAAACCCTGGTCCAAGCCGTCAACGGCAAGAGCGCCGTCGTCTGCTGGGACATCATCGCCGGACTGCGAGCGGTGAACGACGAGGGCCGCCAAGCCGTGGCCAGCGTCAACGCCGACGATGCAGATGGCAACCCCGTGGGGTTCCTCGAAGTCGCCGCCCAACTCCCCGACGGAACGGTGGCTGTGTTCCTCCAGGCCGACGCATGGCTGTCCGAGCCGCCAGTTATCCAAGGCGTCTGGAACCTGCGAGACCCCTACAAGCAGAGCCGGCGGATGCTGGTGCTGCTGGGCTCCCAGATTCAGCCGCCGGCGGCGCTCCAGCGTGACATTGTGGTGCTCGATGAGGAGTTGCCCGACCAGGACACCCTCTCAGGCATCGTCAAAGACCTCGACACGGCCGCCAGCGAAGGGGCCGAGGAAAGGCCAATCGCCGACGAGGGCACCGTACAGCGTGCCGTGGAGGCCACTCAGGGGCTTTCGGCGTTTGCTGCCGAGCAAGCCGTGGCAATGGCCCTGCGCCCCGATGGGATCGACCTGGACCACCTGTGGGAGAACAAGCGGGCGCTTATCGAATTGACGCCCGGCCTGTCCGTCTGGCGGGGTGGCGAGCGCTTTGGTGATGTGGGCGGGCTGGCCAACGTCAAGGAGTTTATGGGCCGCATCCTCAACGGCAACGACCCGCCGCGGGGTGTCGTGTTCGTCGACGAGATCGAGAAGATGCTGGCCGGCAGTGCTGGAGGTGCCGCCGACACCAGCGGAGTCAGCCAGGGTATTCTGCAAGCCCTCTTAACGCACATGCAGGACCACGGCTCGACTGGGTGTATCTTCATCGGCCCGCCCGGGGCTGGGAAGTCAATGGTGGCCAAGACCGTGGGCAATGAGGGAAACATCCCCACTATTGCCCTGGACGCCGGGGCCATGAAGGGAAGCCTGGTAGGCGAGAGCGAGAAGGCCGTGCGGGAGGCGCTCAAGGTGGTGTCGGCCGTGACCAGCGACCAGGCCCTTTGGGTAGCCACCTGCAACAGTATCGGGAGCCTGCCCCCAGAGCTGCGCCGCCGGTTCTCGTTCGGGACGTTCTTCTTCGACCTACCGGATGAGGAGGAGCGAGAGGGTATCTGGCGTGTGTACCGAGATGAGTACCCAACCGTTGAGACAGGCCCCTACGACACCGCAACCGAATTCGACATCGGCTGGACTGGCGCCGAAATCAAGACTTGCTGCCTGCTGGCCTACCGGCTGAAGATCAGCCTGGCCGAGGCCGCCAACTACATCGTGCCCGTCTGCAAGAGCGCCCGAGCGGAGATCGACAACCTCCGCCAGCAAGCCGACGGGCGGTTTATCAGTGCCAGCTATCCTGGCCCGTACCGGGTGCCCGAGAAGGGCACAAACCGTCGGGCCGTAACCGTGTAAGGCGACTCGATCCCGCTCACTGCCGATGGACGTGGGCGGGTTCCAGTTTCCTTTCCCTGTTTCAACCCTAGAGGTGCGACATGAGCAGACTCTTCGAGAACACCGTCTGTGTGACGGTGACGTTCCACCGGCCGGGGGCCGTCCGTGCATTCCGGGCCGGTGAAGTCGAGGTCGTCAAGAGTGGCGACCGCGAGGACTTCCAAAAGGCCGACCAGAGCCAGGTCGGCGCCAACCGCAAGATATTCCAGAACGGCTACTACAAGCAGGCCGGGGATGTCGCCAAGCGGTTCTACGACTGGCTCGACAAGCGGGCCCTGGACGTGCCCCTGGGCAACTCCGTCCGGGTGATCCCCCGCGACACGCTTCCCGAGGCCAAGGAGGAGTTCGAGCGGGCCAAGCGCGAGTACGAGGACTGTGCCGACTCCTTCTGCGAGCCGACCGAGTACCTCAAGACCAAAATGGCCGCCCGGGACCGGTTGCGTGAGCTGTTCGACGAGAAGGTGTACCCCACACGCGACAAGCTCCGGGGCCGGTTCTCCGTGGACTGGTGGGAACTGGAGTTCGGCTCCGACTCGGCCGCCGCGCTCAACGAGGCCGAGCAGGACGTGATTCAGGCGTTACGCGAGACGTTTGCCGGGCTGGTGTCCCACTTGGCCGCCAAGCTGGCCCCGCTCGAAGACGGCAAGCGCCGCCGGCTCCACCCATCGGCCGTCGCCAACCTGAAGGAGTTTCTGGACCTGTTTGACCAGCGCAACATCCTGGGCGACGACGCGCTGGCCGGGATGGTCCAGAAGGCCCGGAACCTTGTGTCGGGCGAGCGGGTGTACGACTCGCTCAAGGACAACGACACGCTCCGCGAGTTTGTGGGCGAGCAACTGGGCGAGATCCGGGCCAGCCTGGACACGCTTGTCACCGATGGCCCCCGCCGGGTTGTCACCTTCGGAGAAGAGGACGCATGAACCCACGCGACCAGTACGAGCGAACCATCTGCGGCTGCTCGAAGTGCCGCCGGCCGTGCCGGACCTGCCCGGGGATGTTGATCCCCGGCGACCTCGAGCGGATCGCCGAGCACCTGGACTGGCCCCGCGAGGCCGTCCTGGGAAACCTGCTGGCCAGTCCGGGCGCTTTGGTGGGTACGCGGACCCCGCTTGGAATCCAAATGGGCCGCGTGCCTACCATTGTCCCGGCGACACGCAAGGGGCGATGCGTCTTTCTCGAAGAGGACGGCAAGTGTGCCGTTCACCTCGTCGCCCCCTACGGTTGTGGTTGGTTCGACTTTCACATGAGCAAGGTCGAAGGGGACGAGCGGAGCGAGGCCGCGCTGCGTGCTATTCTCACATCACGCTCTTACCTTGAGGTCTGGAAAGAACTCTGGCTACTCGGGCGCAGGAGCCCGGGGCCGGAAGTGAAAAGGAGCCAGATTGATGCCCTGTTACGAGTCGAGGACAATTAGCGTCGAGTTTCACGCCAAGCACCGGGCCGTGCTCGACGACGCCAGTGCCTCCCTGGGGTGGCGGGCCGAAGAGACGAGCCCGGGAGTCTTGACGGTCAACGGCGGCTGGTTGACAGTCTATTTGAGTGAGGGGCGTGCCGTCGCCTCCAGTCAGAGTGACCTGAATCGTTTGAAGGTCGCCTACTCGAAAGAGTCCCTGAAGCGGGCTTGCAAGCGGAATAGCTGGCAGCTAAAGCTCAAGGGG
>JBDRTC010000017.1:0-4110 GCA_043824335.1 Planctomycetota bacterium
TGAGAAAACACATTTGCACCGTTGCCCTCCTCTTGTCGATGCTGACGCTGCCGACGATCCGACCCGCGGCATTCGGGGCGGAAATCGAGGTGCCCGCGCCGCGGCCCCGGAGTGACGTCGAGGCGGTGCTTTCCAAGGCCCCCAAGCCGCCGGCCGATGAGCAGCTTCCCGTGCTCCACGTGGTCCTGCTGGCCGACGTCAAAGACCACGGGCCGGGCGCCCACGACTATCCCCTCTGGCAGAAGCGCTGGGCTCTGTTGCTCGGAGGACGAGCGGCCGCCGAGGATTCCGTCGAGCAGGTGAATCTCTTCGGGCCTCCGCCCGAGGGTGATCGCAGCGAAAACTTCTCGGGCGCGGCGAACGTCAAGCTCACCAAAGCCTGGCAATGGCCAAGCCAAGAGCAGCTTGAAACGGCCGACCTGATCGTGATGCAATGTTACCGGTCGGGCGGAGCGAATAGGACGTGGAGCGACGAGCGGATCGGCCAGCTCGAAACCTACCTGGCCCGCGGCGGCGGGTTCGTCGTCGTGCATCCGGCCACGTACACGCCCCGCGACCTCTCCGAACCCGGCGGCCCCCGCATCGCCGCGCTGACCGGGCTCGCATTCGACAACTCGATCATCGTCCGCCACGGGCCGATTGAAATGAAGATCGCCGCCGGCGACGATCCGATCTGCCTGGGGCTCCCCGAGTCGATCGACCTGATCGACGAGCCCTATTGGCCCCCGGTCGGCGATTTGAGCAAGGTTCGGGTGTTGGCCGTTTCCGAGGAGAGCACGCCGCTCGGTTCCGGCAACGTCGGCCCGCAGCCGATGTTCTGGACGGCCCGGCACGGCAAGGGCCGGATTTTCAGTTGCGTGCCCGGCCATTTCACCTGGACGTTCGACGACCCCTATTTCCGCATCCTCCTCTTGCGCGGCATGGCCTGGGCCGCCGGCCAGTCGCCCTATCGCTTCGACCCGTTGGTGCTCCGCGGCGCGCGATTGAGATAGGTGAACACGATGGGAACGGGCCGCGTGGCGTATCGCAGCTAACCGTGCTAAAGGACAAGACGGCGGGCGTGCTCTGGGAGCGGGCGGGTTACAAGCACATCACGTTCACGCGATTCAACCTGGAGTTCCTCGAACCGGGCGGCCGGCAAAGACGTTCTCGGAGGACGCTACGAGCGGAATCGCATTGAGTGATCCGGATCTCTTCCGGCGTCACTGGCGACACTCACCCGTTCTCAGGCGGCAGTGGTTCGTTCGGCTTCACCCCATACTTTCGTCGCCTGGCTCGCCCCCAGGGGCACCCGCCGAAGGTGGCCAGCATCTCGATGGTCTGGAAGAATCGAGCGAAGCGATTCCCCTTCCGGGCCCGAGTGCAGATCGGGCATTGATGCTCGCAGAATTCGGGATCGAACAAGCCCTGCTCTTGCTTCTTGTCGGCCATCGTCGCTCCTCGCATTTCGCGTGATACGTCAGAATATAACCCACCTCGGCCGCGATCCGTCGCTTGGTTTGCCATTCTCGTATTATCGCCCCGGAGCCAGGCAGTTGGCAAGAGGCTGTCGCTGGTCCTGTGATCCGTATGCCATTAGCTTCCAGGATTGAGGAAACATCCTCAAAGTGTTCGGCCCTGCGGTCGCAACTTGTATGTTCACAACGAGTTCGGGATTCAGACCGTTAGGCTATTAGCCTAACTGCCTGGCTCCCTCAACCTTCCTTTGGTTGCGGCTACGCCGCGGTAGGCTGAAGCGATCAAGCTGCCAACGGCCAGCAGATTGAAGGAGTCGGCGGGACCGGCTAGAATCGATCGGACGCCGAATGGCCGATCAGCTCTCGTTGTCCGAATGGGGCGATACGAAAACCTCAAGCCACGGTGGAGAGAACGCAGATGGCCGGTCACGTATGTCCGTGGTGGGGAGGCTACTTCATTGACAATCGCTTGCGCCGTCTCCTTCACAAACCCGAGCGAATACTCGCCCCTTATGTTCGTCAGGGCATGACTGTCATCGACATCGGCTGCGGGATGGGCTTCTTCGCAATCGCCATGGCTCAGTCTACAGGTGACGATGGGTGCGTGATCGCTGTTGACGTGCAACAGGGGATGCTGGACGTGCTGCGGAAGCGTGCTGAGAAAGTTGACGCTGCACATCGAATCCGCACCCATCGATGCGAGCGCAACTCCCTCGGCATTGAGGGGCCGGTTGATTTCGCGCTGGCCTTCTGGTCCGCTCACGAAGTCCCCGACCTTGAGGGCCTCCTACGGCAAGTCCATGCTTGTCTTCGACCGGACGGCAAGTTCCTCGTCGCGGAGCCGCGGCTGCACGTCTCCGCGAAGTCCTTTGACCAGATGATTGGGGCAGCGGAAGCCGTCGGCATGAGACTCCTGGAAGAGCCTCACGTTTGCTTGAGCAGGGCTGCCGTTCTCGCCAAGGAATAGAGCCGCCGGCACCGCCCCAATTGCGAACCATTTTGGCCGCGTCGCCCACTTCGGTGACGATCTGCGTCCGGCAAGCGCGGACCGATTTCTCGGGGACCTCGCGGATCCACCGCTCAGCCTCCGCCTGGGCCTTGTCGGAATCCACGGCTTTTAGCATCTCATCAAAGCGCTCCTGAGGAACGACGACCACGTCGACGCCCAGGCGCGACTTGATCTCCTCCGGCGAACAGGCGGGCGGCGTGCCCCGCAGCGGCCGAAAAACGATCACGCGACTGTGGCCGAGAAGCGGGATCACTCGCAGCAGCCGTGCGGCCCGTTCCAGTTCGTCGTAGTCGCTGCTGGTAAACATCGTGACCGGTTTTCCGTCTTGCCGCCAACAGCAACCCGCCCATTGCCGACGTGCCCAAGAACTCCCGGCGCGTGCAATTCTCACACATGGTACGCGTGCTCCCCGAAAAAGGTGGCGACTGAACCGCCGTGCGTCTTCGCGATGCCTGGACCCGTCCAGAGGCATCCACTTCCTCACGGCTCTGCCACGATTGTCGTGGTTGCTCCCCGGTTGTCAACAAGTGCGGAAACCTTCGATCGCAGGTCCCGAGCGCATCCCTCCGCCGCCGCCTGTGCGGGACACACCGCCAAGAGCAAAACGCCGACCAGGATCGCAAAGCGGGTTGCCGTGTTCATGTCAGCCGGACCTCGATATCTGTAACGCGACTCCCCTCTCACGTTTGCCCGTTCAGATGGGCAACGTCCCGCCAATCGAGCCCCAACAGCGCGGCGCCCCGGCGGTCGACTTCGACCGGATCGAACCCTGCGATCAACCGGCCGAGCGGCGGGTCGCACCGCGGGCCGCCCAGGTGAAAATCCGACATGCCGACCGAAGCGTCGATGAGCGACAGGTCGGGCGTGCGATACCGGTTCAGGTCGAGGATGGATTGATGCATCCGGTTGTGGAAAACCGCCTTCTTCCAGGTGCCGAACCGTCCCGAATAGTGCTTCGGCGGGACCAGCCCCATCATGTTTTTCAGCGTGCCCGTATACTCGGAAAGCGAGTGGGCCTTGAGCACCGGCAGGGAAACCAGGTAGTGCGAAAACGCGATCTCGGGCAAGTACATCTCGCGGAACACGGGGCACCCGGGGTTCTTTAGCTTCGTAAGCGGTGCGTGATTCAGGTCGATCAACTCCACCCCCAGCCGTCGGGCAAGATCGACGTAACCGAGGCGGCCGAACACCTCGCCGGTCTCCAGATTCGCGGCGCCGCAGCCCTCGCCCACGACGATTGCCGCCGCCGAGCACGACCGCACGTACTCGATCACCGCCTCGACGCACTCGGGCGCCGTGGTAATCGGAAAGGGCGAGTCGTTGACGAGGTTCGGCTTGATGAGGACCGCCGCCTGCTCCTTGAGGACCTCGCCCGCGCCGATTGCGTCGAGCGCCTTGGGAACCGACTCGGCGTAGGATTCAAACTCGACCTCGGCCATACGGCTCACGGCAACGTTTCCCAATAACGTTTTCAGCCTCGTTCCCAAGCTCTGCTTGGGAACGAATTCCTTTGGTCAACAGCTTCGCGATTTTCCAGTTTCCCCGCCCCTATTCCCCCTCCTGGCGGTGGTTCGCGGACCTTTGGTCAACGACATCGCCGTTTTCCAATTCCCGCGACCCCGATCCGCCTTCTCGTTCGTAGCG
>JBDRTC010000018.1:0-9442 GCA_043824335.1 Planctomycetota bacterium
TCACGACGGAGAGCATCCCGGCCGACTGCCTGAGGTGCTGCCAGAGGAGCCGGCCGAGTATGCCGCCCTGCGTAGGCATGTCCGCGCACGCGGGGCCGGCCGCCTCCTCCACTCCTCGTTCGCCCAGGAGGCCAAGACGCCCGAGACCGCCCGAGGGAACGACCCGCTCGCGAAACCACCGGAGTCCCAGCCAAACCGTCGGCAGGGCGAGCACGGCCGCGAACACGGCCCGCCGCGGCAGCGCATCCAGATACGGTGCGCGGAAATATTGCGGCCCGCTTTCGGCAACCAGGAAATGGACGCTCACCGCGGCGAACAGAACTCCCAGAATCGCCGCCTTCAATGGCCGCTTCAGCAGCAGGGAAAAGAGCGTCCCCCAGATGAGTGCTTCAACGGCGCCAAATCCCCAGATCGCCCAAATCTGCCGGTGGACCAACGGGTCGGGCAGGCGAAAATGGGCCCACGCGGCCGCCAGACACCAGAGAAGCCCGAGGATCGCGAGCGTGCTGGCGACGGCAAACGTCATCTTGGCCCAAAAGAGCCGGCCGGCCGAAACCGGAAGCGACCGCTGGAAATCGTACGTGCCCGCCTCGTGCTCCGTGGCAAAGAGCGTTGCCCCGCAGCCCAGGGCGTATAGCGCCGAAAGCCCCAGGGCGATGTCGAACAGCCACATGATCTTGGCAGTGGAGTTGCCCTCGGGCGTGAACAAGAGCACGATCCCGCTCAACAGCACCGCCAGCACGACCATTGAGATCCAAAAGGGACGCTGAAGGCGGTACTCCTTCCACACCAGCCGCCGGAAGATGGGGTTGCTCATGGTGCGGGGGCCTCCTCTGGAACGCTTCCACTTTCACGCAACGTGCCGGGCTGCATATAGGCGACAAAGATTTCCTCCAGGCTCGGCGCGCGGACCTCGATCTGCCGGACCGACTCCTGCCGCCCCAACTCGGCCAATTGCTCCTCCGAGGCGCCCCGCGCCAGCACTTGCCACTGCCGCGCCTTGTGCCGTCGGGCCAGGATCTGGCCGGGCACCTCGGGCGGGGCCGCGACGCCGTCGGCCAGGGTGAGCGTCACCTCCCGGGTTTGGGCCTTTAGCTCGTCGAGCCGCTCGACGAGGATCAGCTCGCCCTCTCGGAGGATGGCCACAATGTCGGCCACGCGTTCCACCTCGCCGATCTGGTGGCTCGAAAGGAACACGGTCTTCCCGCCGGCCGCCCGGTCGACCATGCTCCCCAAAAACTCCCGCCGGACCAGGGCGTCGAGCCCCGAGGTCGGCTCGTCCAAAACCAGAAGCTCCGGATCGTGCGCCACGGCCAAGGCCAGCGACACTTTCGCCCGCATCCCCTTGGAAAGCGCCTTGAGCTTGCGCCGCCTTGGTAGCGCGAACTGGTCGGCCAGGCGCAGGTATTCCGAGAGGAACCCGTCGCCGTAGAACCCGGCCGCAAACCAGCCGATCTCGGCCACGGTCATCCACCCGTAGAGGGTCGGCTGCTCGGGCACGTAGCCGATGCGGCGGCGTATCGCCAGGCCCTCGGTAGCGCTGGAAAGCCCCAGCACTTCGGCCTCGCCCGAGTTTGGTTCGGCCAAACCCAGCAGGATGCGGATCGCGGTCGTCTTCCCCGCTCCGTTTTCTCCCAGGAGGGCAAAAACGACCCCGGGCGGGACTTCCAGGGAGACGGCCTTCAAGGCGGTCTCCGAACCGAAGCGTTTGGTCACGTGATTGAGTCGGATCACCGGTTCCATCGTCTAAACCTCCTCTCGCTCAGCTTTGGATAGCTCGGACTCAACGAGGCCGCGAAGCTCGTCGGGCTCGAGCCGGCTCTGTCTCGCTTCCACGAGGACCTGCCGGAGCCGACCGCGGATGAGCTTCACGCGTTCCGTGCGGCACCGCTTGCCCGCCCCGGCGGCGACGGCCAAGCCGGTGCCCCGCACCGTCTCCAGCACGCGGTCGGCCTGCAACTGGCGGTACGCCCTGGCGACGGTGTTGGGGTTGATGGTCAGTTCGCGCGCCAGCTCCCTGACGGAGGGGACCAACTCGCCGACGTCGAGCACGCCGCCGGCGACGGCGAACTTCACTTGCCGGACGACCTGGTCGTAGATGGCTAGCTCGTTGGCGGGATCGATTCTGAAGAACATGGCTTGCTCCCTGTACTACCTACCTAATACAGTAGGCATCGGCGGCCGATCCGTCAAGGGCCACGCGCGGGAATTTTGGAAAGAATCAAAGAAGCTTGGATGGGAGGCTCGGAAGCTTGCGGCCCGCCCGGGGGCGAGGTTTGACTGCCCTGGGGCGTTTGGCCAAGCGGCGGTCCGTTTGGGAATCAGGGAAGGGATGGAGACATCCGGTTCACGCGCAAGCCGGCAGGGTTGGGGGAGTCTCCAAGGATGGGCTAGCCGCCGGCGCGGCCGATTTGCCGCCGCCGCGGGGACCGTGTTTACCACCGGGGCCCGTGCTCTGGGTGGGTTGCTGCGTCGAAAAGCCCGAGGGAGCGGCAGGCAGTGCAGTGGATTTGGATGCCGACCCTGGTGCCAGGCAATACGTTAAAATCGTCAGGAGTTGTATTGACACGGGCGGGAAGATAGTTATAATTGGCACCAATAGACAAGGTTGGTAAAGTCGGCAGAACCGGATGATCTTGCTATTTGCATGCAGTTTCGGGAGGTACAGGGTTTGCGGACATCCGCGAACCAGGGCTGGTTTCCCGCCCTTGATGACACGGAGGCCTAGAGGCTCCTGAACAACCAGCCGACACCTACGCTCAGGAGCGTCGCTACTACTAGCTCGCCAGGTGGCTAGGAAGAGGGATGGTCAAGTACCAATGGCAGCGAAGACTGTATTTACGACCGGCGAGGCAGCGAAGATCTGCAAAGTGAGCCAGCAGACCATCATCCGTTGCTTCGACTCGGGTCAGTTGAAAGGATTCCGGGTGCCCGGAAGCCGGTTTCGCCGAATCCCGCGAGAGCAGTTGTATACGTTCATGCGGGACAACGGCATTCCCACCGACGCGCTGGAGAGCGGCAAGCGCAAAATCCTGATCGTGGACGACGACGAGGAACTGGTCGAGTTGATCGCCGACGTTCTGCAGCGCGACGGCCGGTTCGACATCCGCACCGTCAACAACGGCTTCGAGGCCGGGATGACGGTCAAGGAGTACCGCCCCGACCTGATGGTGCTCGACGTGATGCTCCCGGACATCAACGGCAAGGAAGTTTGCCAGATCGTCCGGAGCGACAAAGCGATGGACGACGTCCGCATCATCTGCATCTCCGGAATGGTCGAGGAAGACAAAGTCGGCGAGCTCCGGGCAGCCGGCGCCGACGACTTCATGCACAAGCCGTTCGAGGTGGAACGACTCATCGAACGCATGTGCCAGCTCTTAGACATTCAGGCGGTTTCGAGCGCGTAGTCGCATGCGCCGCTTGCCCGCAGTTGCCGTCGGTCAGGCCCGCTGGGTGCTCCCCATGGCCGACCGCTCGGCGGCAGCGCTGGTCGATGCGCTTTTGGCCGACGAAGAGGACCCGGCCGAGTGGCTCGCCGAGCAGCTCGCGGCCGATCCTCCGCTCGTGCTGTGGGTCGTCTCTACGGCCGCCCGGTGCGGCGATTTCCGGCCGCGCTCCGTCGGCGACGTTGCCCGATGGTTCCGGGAGCATCTGCTGGAAGTGCTCCGGTGGGACGTCGACTCTTCCAAGGAGTTCGACGCGCGGGGCGCGTCGGATGCCGATCAGTGCGCCGATCGGGTCGCCACCCTGGTGGAGGTTGCCGAAGTGGCCGCGCTGGTTGCGGCCGGCGGCGGCGAGGCGGCGGCCGAGGAAGCCTTTTTGCTCGGCCTGCTCGACGACGCCCGGCAGTGGCTTCCGCCGGTGTTGGGCCGTTCCTCCAAGAAGGCGTCCGACTGTCTGCCGGAGTGGCTTGCGAAGGACGGCGGGAGCGGGGCCGCTTCGTGCGTTGCGGAGGCCGTCTGCGTTCTGGCGGATACGTCGACCGCCGCGCTCGAGGATTTCGACCCCGAGGCGTGTCGCCGCCGGGCCGCGGAGTTGCGCCGAAGCTGGCTGGAAGAGCTTGAGGGGCCCGTCGACCGACTGCCCGCTCTCGCGGCCCGGCTCGCCCGGCTCGCAGAGCTCGAAGCCCGGTTTCAGGACGTGCTGGAGGAGGAGAAGCTCGAGGCGCTGGCCGAGTTTGCGGCGGGGGCGGGGCACGAAATCAACAATCCGCTGGCGATCATCGGCGGCCGGGCCCAACTCCTGTTAGCCGACGAAACCGCCCCCGAGCGGCGCCGGGAGCTGGCCTTGATGAACGCCCAGGTGAAGCGGGCGCACGAGATGATTGCCGACGTGCGCCTGTTTGCCCGACCGCCCGTCCCCGAGCCGGAATCGGTCGATCTGGTCGACCTGGTCGACCGCCTGATCGGCGGCCTGACCCCCCAGGCGGCCCAGCGCGCCACGTCGCTTTCCCGCTCGGGCGACGCCGGGCCGATGGTGATCGAGGCCGACCCGGCCCAACTGAACGTGGCCCTGGGCGCGCTTTGCAAGAACTCGCTGGAAGCGATAGGGCACGGCGGCCATATCGAGATCGCCCTCCACCGGCTCGCACAGCACGCGGAGATTCGCGTTTCCGACGACGGGCCGGGCATCCCGCCCGAGCACCGCCGCCACATCTTCGATCCCTTCTATTCCGCCCGCCAGGCCGGCCGCGGCCTCGGCTTCGGGCTCTCCAAGTGCTGGCGGATCGTCACCAACCACGGCGGCCGCATCGAGGTCCAAAGCGAGCCCGGCCAAGGAGCCGCCTTCACAATCACCCTGCCCGAGCGCTGGTCGGGCCGAGGGTAAGGGACGGCCGGAGAATAACTCGGGGACTGTCCCGATTTTCCCGCAGGGAAAATGGGACTGTCCCCCTCCCAAACCGGGAAAAATTGTGCAACCGCGAGAGCGTCCAAGAATGGTCTTGCGACGTGGGCATAACATGTTAACATAAAACAGGTTGCGGTGTCTCGGCGAGCCTCGGGAACTGCCCAATTGGGCCGTCTAACTGCGGACGAGGATGTGGGCAAGAGTCGCTGCAAATGCTTACTGTAAAAAGACTTATGTCGATCGCTTTTGATGGACACCCCGGGCGGCCTTCCAGAGCAGTGCGGAAGTCCTTTTCAGCCTGGCACTTGCGCCGAGTGGCTTGGGCACAAACTGCGTTTCTTGCAGGACATACCGCTAGGGGAAGTGCCCTGGGATCTCAGCGCACTCACCCGAGCGCCTCGTGGTAACCACCTCGTGATCCCACGGTAACTCCCCCGGCGCCCCAAGGCACCTGCCCACGCGTAAGTGACGGCAGCGCCATCCCCACCCCGAGGGAACCGCGAGGGCTTGACCGCCCACTCGGGCAGAAGGATAAAGGGGATAGTGCGGCCACACCAACAGGGGAACCGGCCATGGCGAAAGCGTTTTATCTGACGGGAAAATGGCATGGCCGCATCTCTCGCCACTTCTCGGTCCTCATTAATCGTGTCATCGCTAAAAATAGGTGACTGTCCCGAATGGCCGCCGAATGGCACTCCGATATTTCTCATATTTTTGGTAGACAGGAAATGTCTGTGGCACAGGGCAGTCTGTTACAGGAGGACAGGTCATGGCAAGCGACATTAAGCGGGAGATCGTCGAGATTCTCGAAGACTTGGAAAAGAAGCACACCAGGGGATGCCTCATGGGGGCATTGGCGTTCTTAGTAGCGGGCGTAACATTGCCGCTCTTGGGGCTGCTCGTGTTCACGTTCTCCGCGTTGGAGTTTCAGGGGGCATGGGCCGTCGGCTCCATCATCGGTGGTCTATTGTTGACGTTCGGCATTGCCATGGGCGTTATCGAGACCATCCAGGACCCCGCATTAGAAGCTGCTGCAACGTGGTACAAGGACAAGTTTCCGGAGAATAGCACGGAGCGGAGAACAGCGGATCGAGTGCTCGCCTGCATCGAGCAGCCGGAGGACGCAGCGAACAGTCTCCGCGGGAAGCTGGAAGTCAAAAGCCCGAAGCACCTCAAGCAAGAAAAAGGAAGAAGACTCGAGGCCCTCCGCGAGGGCCAGCGCGCGGCTGAGCGAAAGCGTGTAGAGCAGGCGAAAGAATCTGTCGGAAAGTGCCCCAATTGCGGTAGCTATGACACGTATGACATCATTGAGAAAAGCCGAAACGAGGATGGCATCCTTGGCGAGTGGGGTGCCTGGACTGGATTGGTTGCATCTGGTGGAGGAAGGAACTGGTGCCGGAATTGTCAAGTCAACTGGTAGCATCGTGTCGACGAACAACCCGTCCGCAAAACGGAGCGAATCATTGCCCTTGGCCCCCTGTTATGGTAGGGTGAGGGGCACAGCAGGGACCGAGTTTCCTATCAGTGAATGTTCGTGCCATCCGATAGTCTCTTCTACGAGGACAGGTCATGACAAGCGACGACCATATTGAGCGGGAGATCGTGGAGATACTCCAAGTCTTGGCAAAGAGGCAGACCTGGGGATACCTCATGGCGGGATTGGTGTTCTTCTTCGTAGCGGGCGGAGCACTCGCGCTTGTGGGGCTACTCGGTCTCAGGTTCTCTGCGTTCGAGTATGAGGGGGCATGGGCCGTCATCGGCGGCGGTTCGGTCTTGGCGCTCTGCATTGCCGCATTCGTTAACACTGTCAACGAGTACTCCGCATGCAAAGCTGCTAAAAAGTGGTACTACGAAAAGTTTCCGTTGAATAGCACGGAGCGGAGAACGGCGGATCGAGTTCTCGCCGGCATCGAGGAACCGGAGCAGGCAGCCAACAGCCTCCGTGAGAAGCTCCGGATCAAGAGGCTGAAGCAGGTGAAGCAGGTGAAGCAGGAAGAGGAAGAAGCGCGCGAGGCTAAGGCACGCAATCCGTTTGAAATCACGTCGTCCTTCAAGTGTAGCGCGTGCGGGGCATCCGTGGACGTTGTAAGGCTGGGGCAGACTGTGCACTGTGGCAAATGCAACAAGCGACTGCAGATGCCGTGGCGCGTGGCTTGTCCCGTGTGTGTCCGCAGTGACGTTAGGATTATTTCGCCCGAAGAGCAGGTGAAGCCGCGCACGCAGGGGAAGTGGGCTGGCACGCTAATGGCTGGCCCCGCGGGCTTCATTGCGGGTGCCGTCCTTGATGGAGCTAAAGACGCGGTTTTCGGCGGAATTGAGAGGTCGCTGAAAAAGCCCAAGTGTGAGTGCAAGGCCTGTGGCCACACTTGGGCGATAAAGCTCCCGCCACTGGGCAATTGACGAGGATGCGCGGGTGGCCAGAGCGGGATGGTTAGAAGTCACCACTCACGGCCAACGGTGTGTGGCGGAAGGGCCCGAAGGAGTGAACAAGAATGGACAGACATTCCTTGAGACAAAGGTTGCTCTGGCTTCTAGTACTCTTGGCGGTTTCAATTCTTGGGTGTCAGGATGCCCCCAGACCGGCTGACAGTTCCCAGGATGCCCCCAGACCGGCCGACAGTCGCCAGGTTGCCAAGTTGGCAGGCGAAGCGTACGTCGACCCCAATGGCTTTTTCAGCATTCGTGCTCCAGCGGGCTGGCGCGTCAAGAATTACCCAGACGATCCACGGGGAAAAGCCGCGTTCCTCGGACCCAATGGGGTTGACCTCCGAGTATTAGCAAAGGGTGTGGAGTATGACGACTTTGAAACAATGTTCGCGTCCTTGGAGGAAAAGCGGGAGATGCTGAAACGCTCCGGGATTCGAATGGAGTTGGAGCGAATCGAGTTTGGAGGACGGCCCGCGGTTCGTCGTCGACTCGAATTCCGGGGAACGAAAATGCTGGCGATCAACATAATCGTTGATCGGATCACACACGACCTGCAATATAGCGCCCCGGCCGGTGAATACGATACGCACTTGTCGGTCGCCATGTCAAGCATGAAGACCTACAGACCGTCGTCGCCCGAGCTTACTGCACACGAGCGACGTTTGCACGCACTGGCAGGTCCGACCCGCGTGGCTGAAATCTTGAAGGATAGAGGAACCACCCCGCTTCACGTAGCCGCAATCACGGGGAACACAACTGCGGTGGAGGAACTCCTGAAGAATGGCGCTAATGTCAACGCTCCCGATCACCTTGGGAATCTTCCACTTAAGACAGCAGTCCATCTCGGCCAAGACCGCGTCGCGGATCTGCTTCGCAGCCACGGAGCACAGCTGGCAAAAGACATTGAACTTCAAATCGGTGAACAGCATTGCACGCTTTCCGCGAACGCGCAAGAATACCTTACATTGACCTATCAGAGTGACTCCCCTTCTCCAGTTTCCGTAGTCATTGTCAGTGAACCCCACTACTACTCCAGAGGCCAATTCAACCTGTACAAAGGGCTTGACGTGTTTCTTGCCGAAAACAGGCATCTTCTCTCGAGCCTCGCCTTTCTAGCCGAAGGTATCGAGGCCCATTTCGAGCTTACAGTGAGACCACTGATTTCGGAAGAGGCGAATCCCAACGACGCGCTGATTCGAAAAGTGCTGGATAGCTTTCTTATTCCTGGGTACGTGGCGTGGGAGTGGAAAAACCAAGTTGGCGTGCCGATAGTTGGAACCGAAGATCCGTATCTCTATCGTGCGTCGGTGGAGTTCTACACGAACAAGAATAGCTTGCCCTTCGCGCTCAGCATTCTCGCGCGTAATGAGAGAATAGCTGAGACGGTGATTGAGAAAACGTTCGAACATCACGTATTGCTGCTCTTCGTTGGAGGGGCCCACATTCGTCCGATCGATGATACCGTCTTCTCCGAAGCGATGAGTGGCGATCTAGGGGTGGGACATGCTCTGTTAGACGCATCCCTCAGGAGTTGCGACAATATTGGCATCGGCGAGCGTCTACAAAAAGCCGGCATTGGCTATCTTGTGATCGAACCCGTCAGCTACGAACGCGATGAACTTCGAGCCAAGCACGAGGACCGCTACCGGCAGGTATTCGCAGCGCAACAAGCTGGCATGTACGACGCATACGTGCAGGAAGCTTGCAGAGTGGTTGGGGAGGTTGGTGAAAGGTAGGTAAACACCGGAAACTGTAAGGACGCTGACCGTCAGGAGCTACAGGTCTTCGAAGGAAGAGGTAGACTTCGCGAGTGTTTCGTACCGTGACCGCAACACCAGATCGCGACGCGTATATGGGAGGAGTTCTCTTATGGACACCAGAGGGCTGAAGAAACTCTACCTGTTTGGACTACTCGTCCTCGTCACATTGGTAATGGCGAATCTGGGCTCAGTTTGTCCGTGCGACTGCCGGAGAATCGCATCGTCCGGCGACGGCGTGGCAGTTACGCCCTCACCGACAGCCGCTGGAAAACTGGTAGTCGCCCTGAAGACAGAGGGCGGTGAAGACGGCAAGGATGACAAGGGACATGGAGATGGTCACAAGCCACCGCCAGACCCAAAAAAACCAAACGGGGACAATGGCAAACCTCCAAGTGGAAAAGGTCCGA
>JBDRTC010000019.1:0-3414 GCA_043824335.1 Planctomycetota bacterium
CCCTTTCCGCAGGTGGCTGTAGTCCGTCGTCACTTCCCGATCCCCCTCGTATCGGCCTGGAGTTTCGTCCATGTACCTGATGTAGAACTGGTGCCGTCCGCACACGATCAAGGGAAAACTGACTTCTCCGGTTTGGGGCTCTGCATTGCTCTCAACGCTCCACACGAGCCCCTGTATCGTTGGATCTTCAGGGAAGGGTTCGGTGCCCAGTGTGTTCAGCGACACCACTACGTCTTTCCCGCCGATGGGTTTGCCCTTGAACAGCACCTTCGCGGTGGCGATGTCGCCAGGACGCAGCCTGTTGGGATCGCTGACCGGCACAACTTCCAGATCCATGCCGAGCGGCGTGCTAAGCCCGTTGTTGCTTCCTTCGACATGGGTGAACGATTTTCCGTACATCACGATTCTGGTATTCGCAGGTATGCCATGGAATTCCCTGGTGAGGATACCGCTTTGTCTCTCAGCGCCGATCATGTAAGACCCCGGCACGCTGGGAGTAAACTTCGCCGTGAAGCTGTCTGATCCTATTGCCAGCTCGAGTCGCCCAGCTTGCCCATCAGGTCGCATCACCCATGCGCTAAGCCTGCCTTGTTGCTTTTCCAGTGACTCGCCGGTGCCTTTGTCGCCGGTATGTCCCCAGCAGACGTGCACAAGCTGTTCTTGCCCCGCGACGCCTATCGCGCCGGTTTCAACCCACACCTGATGGGCGGTAGCTGAGGTCGCCCATAAAGCCAAAGCTGCAAATGAGACGAACCTGGTCGAATGTAGTTTGGCCTGTGACATCGTCGTACTCCTTTGAAACAAAGACTGAGAAGCGAAAATGCGCATCGGGAGATTCCTTAGAACTGGGTAAGCACTTCCGCACCGTCGCGCGAGCCCAGGGCTCGCCAAGTGTCCAGGTGGATCGTTTCGCTGACGAACCGTGCGGAGCCGTCGGCCAGCAGGAGATTGACGCCGCCCGGGTGTCGGCTGCGTGCGGCCCGCCAGCCGGGACTGCTGTGCCGGATGCAATCAGGCTGGCTATGGTTGGGCGGATACCAATGATTGTAAAGTCCGTGGCGATAGTTGCCGTCTGCCCACCCAGCGCCCCGGTCGGTCCGCCAGACCGTGGCTCCGTGGCAGATGCTATCAGTCAACGAAGACACCGGATTCAAAATGTAAGCGTACATAGTCTGGGTGTCGACGCTGCTGCGGTCGTACACCTCCCTGTTGCCACCCGGCCCCAAAAGGCTTTCACACATCAGCGCCGTATTGCTGGTGCCATCCCGGATATCTGCAAACTTTGTCCGCGAGTTCACGTAGAACACGCCGTCTGCGTTCTCAGCCTGGCCGCCATTAGAGCCGGTGCCGGCGCAGCCCGCATAATTGGCGGGGCCGAACCCGGGATAGACCCGCGTGAAGCGGTCGCTGGGACAAAGGAAGGTGTCTACCCGCTGCGCCACCCCAAAGCGGTTTACCGGGAAGACGCTGTAAGGCGGACTCTGGTTTCGCCCGCCGTAAAGCGGGTATGTTAGATCGAGCGACTTGTAGACGTTTGTCTGTTCGAGAAAGGGAGTCAGTTCGGCCAGTACGGACCAGCGGAAGTGTCCGGGAGGTACGGTTGGGTCTGGGGGCCACGGTTTGACCTGATAGCCATAAGGGAAGCGCTTGCGAACATCATGATGATGGTGCAGAGCCAGCCCCAACTGCTTCAAGCTGTTGATGCATGACGTCCGGCGTGCCGCTTCACGCGCCGCCTGAACCGCCGGCAAGAGCAAGGCGATCAATATGCCGATGATCGCGATCACCACCAGCAACTCGACGAGTGTGAACCCTCTGTCGCGGCTCCGAGTAGCCATCGGACCACCCTTTTGCGAACGGTTGACGGAAGTATTACGGATGCCATATTCGTAATACGTCGAGTATACGGCCCTCTTCCGACCAGTCAAGCCCCAAAAACAGCCTCGGAAATTGACCGACGACGCCTGGGTGCCGGCCCGGCGACAAACCCGTCCGCTCGGGGGGATTTCCGACAAACAGGGGAGAGAGGTGCCAGTGGTCTGTCAGTTCTGACGCTGTGAGTAGGGTGCCGTGGGCAGCTTGTCCGCCCTGGCCGCTCCAACTGCCCGTGGCCCGTTGCTATTGTCCCCAGTCCGTAGTGTCGCGTGGGTTCCGCTCTTTGAGGCCCGATGAATCGGGTCACCACGAGCATTCCGGGCCAGTTCACCCGAGAGGGGGGCGGTCCCGGAAAATTCTCCAAATGCCCTGGGCGCTTGTTGACAAATGGGACGGTTTGTCCCATAACGAGGGACAATCTGTCCCAGGAGCCCGAAAGGAGGCCGCGGTGCCGCGAAAACCCAAGGACGTGACCGATGCCGAGCTGGCCGTACTGCGTGTCCTTTGGGACCGGGGGCCGTCGGCGATTCGGCAGCTTACCGAGGCCGTCTACCCGGACGACGTGGAAACGCAATATTCGACGGTGAAGCGGCTGTTGGCCCGCTTGGAGTCGAAGAGCTACGTCGCGCGGGATCGCGGCTCGGCCGTCCACGTGTTCGAGGCCGTGGTGGACTGCGACGAGTTGGTTGGCCGTCGGCTCAAGGCACTGGCCGATTCACTGTGTGACGGGTCGATCTCGCCTCTGCTGACGCATCTGGCCGGGTCGGAACGTCTGAGCGAAGAGCAGCAGGACGCCTTACTCTCGCTGATCCGGGAACTCACGGGAGACGACACTTAACGCACTTGGTGCGAGGGAATCTTGGGAAGGGGAAGACTATGAATCCGCTCCTTCAAATAATGTGGAGCAACGCCTTTGTGGCAACGGCCTTGGCGCTGTTGGTCTTTCCCCTCACACGTGTGTGTCGCAAGCCGGCGCTGTCGCACTGCCTTTGGATCCTGGTCCTGGTAAAGTTGGTGACTCCACCGATTGTCTCGGTTCCGCTGCCGGTTTCCTGGGTTCCGGGCACCGGACAGGAGCATTTAGATCCGGCAGCGCTGCTGCCCCCGATCGAGGTGCCGCGACAACCCTCCCATTCGACGGCCGCCACGGCGTTTTACTGGTGGCACCCGGTCGTCTGGTGGGCCCGGCGCGAAATTCAACTGGCCGAAGAGGCCTGCTGCGACAGTTGGGTCGTTTCGGAAATGCCCGACCGCCGTGAGACCTACGCGGCCGCGTTGGTCGAGGCCGTTCGATTCTTGTCCCATCCTCCTTCGCTGCTGCCGTTGCCGACCAGCGGAAGCAGTTTCGTGGCAATGAAAGAGCGAGTCACGACGATCATGAGGGCCAACGACCAGGGGCAAGCTCCCTACCGGCTGGAGGCGATCAACTCCTCGCTCGATCAGGCGGAGGGAGAAGCGCCCTGGCCTTCGTCGTATCATCCCGGGGGCGTACACGTGGTGTTCGCGGACGGGCACGTCAACTTCTTGTCCGAAAACGTC
>JBDRTC010000020.1:0-5712 GCA_043824335.1 Planctomycetota bacterium
CGGCTCAAGGAGCAAGGGCGGATCGGCGGGGTACTCGTGGCGGGCTGTCTGGCCCAACGCGAGAAGGAAGCGCTCTTGCAGGCATGCCCGGGCATCGATCAACTGGTCGGCCTCTTTGCCCGTGAGGAAATCGCCAAGGCCGCCGAACGGCTTGTCGGTGGATCAAACCCCCAGCGGGCGGTCTTCCACGCCGCGCCGGCGGCGCCCCTGCCGGAAACCGATCGGCTGCGGGTCACCGCCCCGCACGTGGCCTACCTGAAATTCTCCGAGGGGTGCGACCGTCGCTGCACCTTCTGCTCGATCCCCGCAATCCGGGGCCCTTACGCCAGCAAGCCGATCGAGGAAATCGTTGCCGAGGCCGAGCAATTGGCCGGCGACGGCGTACGCGAGCTGATCCTCATTGCCCAGGATACGACCTTCTACGGCATCGATTTTTCGGGGCGTCCGCAACTGGCCGCGCTCTTGTCTCGCCTGGGCGCGGTCGAGGGGCTGGAATGGATCCGCCTGATGTACCTGTACCCGATGCACTTCACCGACGAGTTGATCGACGCGGTGGCCTCGGGTGGCAAGGTCCTCGCATACCTGGACTTGCCCTTGCAGCACGTCGACGATCAGATCCTCCGGCGAATGAACCGCCGCGTCACCCGGGACGAGACCGAACGGCTCCTCGATCGGCTCCGGGAGCGAATCGACCGGCTCGTGCTGCGGACCACGCTGATCGCCGGTTTCCCGGGCGAGACCGAGGAGCAGTTCGAGGACCTGCTCCGGTTCGTGCGCCGGCGGCGGTTTGAGCGGCTGGGCGTTTTCCCTTACTCCCCGGAGCCCGACACTCCGGCCGCCCGGCTGGACGGCCAGTTGTCGGAAGAAGAGCGCAAGTCGCGTTGCGGGCGGCTGTTGGCCGCGCAGCAGGAGATTGCCTTTGCGTGGAATGAGTCGCAACAGGGCCGCCGGATGGACGTGATGATCGACCGTTATATCCCGGGCGAGAAAAACGCCTACGTGGGCAGAAGCTACGCCCACGCGCCCGACGTCGACGGTGTGGTCTACGTCACCGGCGACGGCCTGGCGCCGGGCCAGATTGTGCCCTGCGAGATCGTCGCGGCGAGGGCATATGATTTGATAGGGGTGGCCGTGGAAGAGCCGCGGTAGCAGGAGGAAAACGTCGATGAGCAGCGAGCACCCAAGCGCGGGCCGCGCGTCGGTCTTCAATCTGCCCAACCAGTTGACCTGCCTGCGGCTGATCCTGGCGGTGATCCTGTTCTGCCTGATCCCCTGGGGAACGACCGCAACGTACCTGGCGGCGATGGTCCTTTTCCTCCTGGCCGCGGGGACCGACTGGCTGGACGGTTACTTCGCCCGGAAGTACGACATGGTCACCACGCTGGGCCGGATCCTCGACCCGTTTGCCGACAAGGTGATCATCTGCGGCACGTTCATCTTTCTGGTGGCCGTGCCCGAGATGGGCCAGGTGCCGCTCGGCCTGCGCGCGTGGATGGTAGTGGTCATTGTGGGGCGGGAGTTGCTGGTGACGGCGCTGCGCAGCTTCGTCGAGGAGCGGGGGTCCGACTTTTCGGCCAAGTGGTCGGGCAAATGGAAGATGGTCCTCCAGTGCATAGCCGCCTCGCTTGCCCTGCTCTATCTTGCGTTTCAAGATCACGAGGTCCTCACGAGCTGGATTTGGTGGCCGCTGGTCGTGTCGATCTGGGCCGCCGTGGCCCTGACGCTCTACTCGGGCGTCGTCTACGTTCGCGGGGCCGTGAAACTGATCCAGAAACAGTAGCCGCGCATTAGACATGTAGGTTCTGCTTCAGCATATCGCGGCGGCATCTGATATGCTGAAGGCGGCATCTGATATGCTGAAGGCGGCATCTGATATGCTGAAGCATAACCTACCTCTACGTGTTCAACCTGTTCGCCGGGTGAATGGCAGGCCCCATGGACGACCTTTCTCAAGCAGCCTTGTCGCCGGCGCTCGGAGTTGCCTGTGGCCTTTTGATCGCGGCGAGCATCGCCGTATGGGTGTCGGCGGCGGTGCGGCTGGGCCGCGGGCGACCGGTGTTGCCCTACGAGCCGCGTCGGCGCGTTCCTTGGCGAGCGGCGGACGTGTTGCTCGTGTTCTTGCTGTTCGAGTTGCCGCTGGTGATTGCGTTGGCGCTCGGCATCCTCTTGGGTTCCGACTTTGCCGAACCGCCGACGGCGCGAACGGCCGAACAAGTCGACGTGGAGCACCCCATCGTCGACCTGCTCGGGGCCGACCCCAGCCTGACAACGTGGCTGCTGTGTGGGCTGGTGGCGGTGGTGATTGCCCCGGTCGTCGAGGAGTTCATGTACCGTCTTGTTTTGCAGGGTTGGCTGGAAGCTGGGGAGCGCCGGGCGCGTCGTCGGCTCGTCCTGCTGCGGCCACTGGCGCGGGGCGTCGGGCCCGTGCTGTTCGTGTCGCTCCTGTTCGCCCTGAGGCACTTCCGACACGGCGAGCCGTCGATGGAGGCCGACCAGATCAAGCAGGTGCTGGTTTTCCAGGCGGTGTGGAGCCTCTTGGCGTTCGGGTTGGCGCTGGGGCTTTTGCGGATTCGCTCGGGCGCGACGGCCGCGGATCTCGGCTTTGTGCGGGAGAAGTTTTTTGGCGACGTCCGCCTGGGGCTCATCGTTTTTGGCGCCATCACCGGACCGGTTCTCGTGCTCCAGTACGCGTTGACGCGGATCGAACTATCTCAGCACTTCGCGGCCGATCCGATCCCCTTGTTTTTCTTCGCCCTGGCGTTAGGCACCGTCTACTATCGCACCCACCGGATCGTTCCGGCGATCGTGACCCACATGGCGTTCAACGCGACCGCCCTGGGGTTGGCCTGGTTGCAGCTTTGAGGCCGGTATCTCGTGTCATTCGATCTTGGCGATTGGGTGGCTGGAGCAAAGCGGAGCGGTGCCCCAGTTCGTCACGCCCTGGGGCTTCGCTACGCTCAGCCGCCAGCCACCCCGCCGGCCCCTTTTCCGCGTCCTGCGGCTCCTCTATAATCCGGGCCTTCTGATCCGGCGAAATCACGTGGAAAGGAGCATTCCATGGCTTCTTGTGCAAGAGGCTTCGGCATTATCGGGTGCGGCTTGATTGCCGATTTCCACGCCCGGGCGATCAACGACGTGGAAGGGGCGGAGTTGGTCGCGTGTTACGACATGGTCCCCGAGGCGGCCGACCGGCTCGCCGAGAATACTCCCGCGAAGGCTTACCACGATCTCGACGAGATGCTGGCCGATCCGGCGGTGGACATCGTCACGGTGGGCTCGCCCAGTGGGGCCCACATGGAGCCGGCGGTGGCTGCGGCCAGGGCCGGAAAGCACGTGATCGTGGAAAAACCGTTGGAAATCACCCTCCAGCGGTGCGACCAGATCATCGACGCCTGCCGAGAGGCCGGCGTGGTGCTGTCGGCCATCTTTCCCTCGCGATTCCACGGTTCGAGCGGCCGGTTGAAGCAGGCGGTCGATCAGGGCCGCTTCGGACGGCTCACCGTGGGCGACGCCTACGTCAAGTGGTATCGGACGCAGCAGTACTACGACAGCGGCGCCTGGCGGGGCACCTGGGAACTCGACGGCGGCGGGGCCCTGATGAACCAGGCGATCCACAGCGTCGACCTCTTGACGTGGCTGATGGGCCCCGTGGCCGAAATCCGGGCCCAAACGGCCCTACTGGCACACGAGCGGATCGCCGTGGAAGACACGGCCATGGCCACGCTGAAATTCGCCAACGGGGCCCTGGGCGTCATCGAGGCCAGCACGGCGATCTACCCGGGCTATCTGAAGCGGATCGAGATCCACGGCTCGGCCGGCTCGGCGGTGATGGAGGAGGAAGACATCACGAAGTGGGACTTTGCCGAAAAGAGGCCGGAGGACGCCCAGATCGAGAAGGCGATGTCCGAGCGTGTTTCCGGCGGCGGCGGGGCGGCCGATCCGGCGGCGATAGGCCACCACGGCCACGCCCGGCAGTTCGCCGACGTGCTCGAAGCCATCCAACAGGGCTCCCAGCCGCTGGTCGACGGCCCCGAAGGCCGGCGCTCCGTCGAGATCATCCTCGCCATTTACCTGGCCGCCGAGACCGGCCAGACGGTGCGCCTGCCCCTGGAAAGCGATCCGGTGCTCAAGGCCCGCGAAACGGGCGTCGACGGGTTGGGCTGAAGGCGGGCTGGTGAAGTTGGGCGGCGTGCAGCCAGGCGCGCGTGAAGAACAGCTCTCCGATTCGGACACTCTGCCGTTTAGCTGCCGCCGGCACGGCGGCACTCTACACGGCCGGCCTTTCAACCGAATGCCGCCGTGCCGGCGGCAGCTAAACGGGGGAGTTGTTTCTCACGCGATCTTAACCGGGGGATTGACGTTTTCCTGATCTGCCGAATAGACTCCATCTTCTGGTCCAAGACTGCGTTTTCTGCGTTGGCTCAACGTTGCCGAGTCGCTGACACTGAGGAGCAGCATGTCTGATTTCGTCGCCGTAGCCGCGTTGGTCGGTTTGGGAATGTTGATCTGGGATTGCGTCGAGGTGGGCCGCAACGACGCGGCGAACCTGGTGAACGCCGTCTTCGGCGCCCGGGTGATGCGGCGGCGCACGGCGGTGATGATTGCCGGCGCGGCAGTGATTCTGGGCGCGTCGTTTTCCTCGCCGGTGATGGAGACGGCGCGCAAGGGCATCTTCGATCCCTCGGTGCTGACCATCCAGATGGCGCTGGCCATTTACGTGAGCGTCTATTTCGTCGACACGGTGCTGCTGTACGGTTTCTCCGGCTTCGGCATGCCGGTGAGCACCACGGCGTGCCTGGTCTTCGAGCTGGTCGGCGCGGCGCTCTTTCTCGCCGGCTTCGAGAACGTCAACTGGCCCAAGGTCGGCGACGTGACCAAGGGGATCATCTTCTCGATCGCCATCAGCGGGCTGGTATCCTTCATGGTGATGCGGGTCTTTCGCGGGGCGGTGGGCGACAAGGCCAAAGACCGGGAAACCGTTCTGCTTCACGGCCCCTGGATCACCGGGGCGATCCTCACGTGGCTCGTGTGGTTCATGGTCTTCAAGGGGCTCAAGAACGTGCCTCTGGTCAAAGACGTCAAGGCCGAGACCTTCGAGGTCTACGGCGAATGGCTCATGCTGATGGTCATGTGGGGCGCTTTTAAGTTGGTGACGCACCTCGTCCTCGTGATGACCAACCGGCGGGGATACAAATACCTGTTCCCCTTCAACGCGTTGCTGGGCATGATCTCGATGGCGTTTGCCTTCGGCCAGAACGACTTGGCCAACGCCGCCTCGCCGGGGCTTGCCGGATTCTCACTGTGGAGACACGGGGGCGATCCAAGCGAGTTGGCAAACATTGCCACAAAGATCCCCATCCCCATGTGGGCGCTATTCGGTTGCGGCCTGCTGATGGCCTCGGGCATGTTCACGAAATACGCCCAACGGGTCACCCGGGCAGAGGTCAACACGGGGAGCCAATTCGACGCGGTGTCGCTTTATGCTCCCAGATGGTGCAAGGCGCTGGCGCGGGGGATCCTGCGTTTCCGCAAGCCTCAAGAGGCCCTTGCCCCGGAGGCTGCCCTGAACGAGCGGGGCAAGAAGGTGCACTACGATACGCTTCGGGCCTCGGTCATCACCGGCGTGAGCGCCAGCGTGATCGCGTTTGCCTCGGGCCGGGGACTTCCCGTTTCGACAACGTACGTCGCGTTTGCGGCCGTGCTGGGGTCCGG
>JBDRTC010000021.1:0-9077 GCA_043824335.1 Planctomycetota bacterium
GTACAACGTCAATTGCGCATTGCCACCGTCGCCGATACTAGCCTGAAAGGTCAAGTAAGCCCGGCGCGTCGTCTCAAGGCTATACCAAATATCTCCAGCAGAGAGGTCGAGGTCCGCCAGTTCCAGGAAGTCAATCCGCCCCAACGGTCGGGCCACCGAGATCGCCGCGGAGAACTCCGAAGTATTGCCGCCCGGATCCGTCGCGGTGGCCGTGACCACCTCGCCGGTGGTCGTGGCGGAAGCCAGGAAGAGATCGAATCCGGCGTTGCCGGAGGCATCCGTAGTGACCACCGTCGATCCCAGCCACCTCTCGCCCTCGCCGTAGCCGGAGGGGTCGGCGGTCGCGCTGGCGTAGAAGTCGACGGTGAACTCCGTAACCGGCGTGCTGTTTAACGTGCCGATCACGCGGGTCGAGGCACCGACCACCGCGGCGGCGATCACGGGGAAGTTCTGAAAATGGTTGGGGCTGGCGTCGACGTCGCCCGGGTCGTTGGGCGTGGGGCCGTTGGGCCCCAGGTCGATCCCCAGGCCGCCGTTGGAGTGGATCGAGTTGGCCCGGATGCTGTTCTCGGTGGCGTCGCCACCTCTGACCACGACCCCCGCCAGGGCATTGAATGCGATCAGGTTCCGCTCCTCCGCGTCGGCGACGCCGTCGCCGTCGGTGCCGATTCGGTTGGACAGGGCGCCCCTGTCGATATTGACGCCGTACAGCCCGTTGCCCAGCGCCGCGGTTCCCGTGAGGTCGGTTCCGATGTAAGTGCCGGCGACCACGTTGTTTCGCGTGCCGAAGTCGACCATTGAATAGAGGGCAACGCCGCTGCGGGAGTTTCCGGAGATGACGTTGCGTTCGGCGGCGTCGCCGATGCCGTCGCCATTGGTGCCGATGCGGTTGGAGAAGGCATCGTGCAACAGGTGCACGCCGTTGTGGCCGTTTCCCAGGGCGCTGGCGCCGGTAACGTCGGTCCCGATGAAGTTCCCCGCCACCACGTTGTTCGCACTGGACGCGGTGATGAGAATGCCGTCCCTGGCGTTTCCCGAGATGACGTTGCGTTCGGCGTCGTCGGCCACTCCGTCAGCGTCCGTTCCCACGAGGTTCGAGTGGGCGTTTACTATTTCCACGCCGTAAGACCCGTTGCCCAGCGCCCTGGTGCCGGTCACGTCGGTTCCAATGAAGTTCCCTGCCACGACGTTGTCCGTTGCGTCGCTGCCGCCAATAAGCACGCCGCTTTTTGCGTTTGCCGAGATGAGGTTCCGTTCCGCGGCATCGCCGACGCCGTCGCCATTGGTGCCAATGCGATTCCACTGGGCATCTCCGAAAATGACCACACCGAACTCGCCGTTAGCCAAGGCAGAAGTACCGGTCACGTCGGTTCCGATGAAGTTGCCCGCCACCACGTTATGTCCGTTGCCGACCAGGTAACAACCCTGTCGGGCGTTTCCGGAAATGAGGTTGCGTTCGGCCGCGTCGGCGACCCCGTCGCCGTTGGTGCCGATGCGGTTGTACGCGGCGCCCCAGACGATGTACACGCCGTACAACCCGTTGCCAAGCGCGGCGGTTCCGGTGGCGTCGGTGCCGATGTAGTTGCCCTCGATCGCGTTCTGAGCGCCGCCCTCTATCACGACACCGCTTCTTTCAAAGCGATTGACCACCAGCCCGCGCACGGTGCTGTTGCCGGCGGTGATCGTCAGGCCGCTTGTGCCGGCCCCGGCGAGCGAGCCGTCGAGCTCGATGAGGGGCGTGCCGGCGAACCCGGGCTGGGTGCTGGCGTCGAGGGTTACCGGGTCGGTGATCGTCGGCAGGGCCGCAAGCGGCTGGATGGATTGCGTCCCGCCGCCGCCGATGTTGAAATCGATGACGTCGGCCCCCGCGTTGGCGTTCGCGTCGAGGATCGCCTGGCGCAGCGACCCCAGCCCGCTGTCCGACGTGCTCGTGACCGTGAACGTCGAGAGCAGGCAGCGCTTTTCCAGCGATTCCAGGCGAAGCCGCCGCGCGTGCGTGAAGCGGTGGGCTGGGCGGTGACGACGGCTTGAGCGCCGGAACGATCCGGCCCGGCCGCGGCGACGAGAAGATCGCGTCTTCATGATGGCCCCCCGGTGTGAGGTAAGCGGCGCACCCCCCAGAACCTTACTATGCGCGGGGAGCCCTTTTCTGTCAAGCGCCGGGTAAGGGGGCGGATGCCCTTGAGGCGAAACTGCTAATAGTGCCAGGATCAGGTGTCACTTATCCGCACTGAGGGCCAACGGGGCCGGCTTTGGCGGGGCCTCGCGGATCGGACGGCCGCCGGCGGTGGGGCGCTTGTTCAGGAAGGCGTCGTGGTAAGGGGCGTTTGCATCAACCCAGGTGACCAGCGAGAGCCACTCGGCCGGGCTGAGCTTGACCTCCTTTCGGTCGAGGTCGTCGACCAGGAGCACTCGCACCAACGGGCTTTGGTGCGAGCCGAACTCGCGGGGCTTCGAGACGTCGGCGCTGGAGAAACGGTTCGAGCAGCAGACCAGAAGCCGCTCCGGCTTTTCCTCACCCGGCACGAGGCCGAACATCGTGCGGAACGATTGATGGAGGCCGTCGGGCCCCCGGGCGGCGGTGAAGTCGAGGTCGCCGTCGGGCTCCGCCGCGCCGTGGCAGCTTGTGCAGTGGCGGTCGAGGATCGGCTGCACAAGCCACTCGAAGCCGAGCGTCTTTTCCGCGCCCCAGGGCGGCGGCGTGGGCGTATGGGGCGAACGCGTTAGGGCCAGCGGAAGCGAAGCGGGAAAGGCCGCGGCCATCGCCCGCGACTCGTGACAGCCCGTGCAGCCGCGCACCTCGCCCGGCTTGAAGCTGACCATCGACCGCATGCGCCGGATTTCCATCTGGCGCTCGTCGAGGGCCTGGAAATAGAGGGCCACGTCGGCCGGCACGTGGAAGCTGGCCGAGCCGTCCCGCTCGACCGGCACCGTGCCGATCACCCGCACCGGCGACCAGCTTTGAAAGTCGATCCGCCGCGTGCCCGCGTTGCCGGGGATGTAGTCCATCTGGCCCCGCTCCTCGTCGAACGGCCACCCCACGTGCTGGGAGATGCGAAGGTGCCGGATCGTGCCCCGGGGAACGCCGTCGAGGCCGTCGTACACGTCGGTCACGTAACAGGTGGCGTGTGGCTTCGGCTCGGGGCGCACCTCGGGCAGGACCGGCGGCCGGGGGCGTTTTTTGAGGGGGATGGGAAAAGTCGAGGAGTAAAGCGGGTCGCGGTGCACCAGTTCGCGGTTTCCATAGACGTCGATCAAATAGAGGCCGAACCCGTTCGAGTCGGCCCCGGCCGGGGCGATCGCGTTCGGTCGGGCGTACGCGTAGGAGACGAGGAAGCACGTTTCCGAAAGCGCCCAGGGCGTTTGGTAGAGTCCGCCCTGGTCGGATACGCCGCCCTCGGCGACCGGCCGGCCCGCCATCGGACCTTCCTGCGGGCGTACGCCCGGCGTGACGATTTCGAGCCCCGCCTCGTTGTTCATCCCGCATGCCGGATCGACGACGACCACCGGCCCGTAGGCAAACGTGTGGTGGCCCGTGGCGATCGAGACCAGCTTCGACGAGCCGGGGATCGAGCGGGTGTCGCGCAGTCCGCAGGGGGCCCGCATGTGATGCTTGAACAGGGCGTCGCACATGGTGCCGTCGGGCCGGAGCGTCCAGAGGGCGTGGACCTCCATGAAGTGGCGCTCCTGGTACTCCCAGTGCGTGTAGGCGATGCGCCCGTCGTCGAGGCTGTGGGGATAGCGGTCGATGTCCTTGCTGTCGGTCAGGTGCCGGACGGCGCGGTCGGTCGAGAGGCTGTAGAGGTTCGGGTTGGTATGGTCAAAAGTGTCGTTGCCGCACTCGGCGGCCCGGCCGCAGCGGTCGGAGGCGAAAATGATCTCGCCGCCGGCGGCGTAGGTCGGCTCGAAGTCGCTCCAATAAGGGTCGTCGGTGAGTTGTTCGAGCCGGCTTCCGTCGACCGCCGCCTCGAACAGATGGATCGGCTCGTACACCTTTCGGAGGTTGAACACATTGGTGCCTTCGACGCCCGAGTCGGCCGTATTGACCTCGGGCGGCCAGTTGGGCTGCTTGGCGTAGCCGAAGACGACGCGATCGGCGTCCCACCAGAGATCGAGCCCCCAGACGTAGCCCGGCCCGAGTCGCCCCCCGAGCACTCCCCGGACCTCGCCGCCGGACCGCAGGTCGGCCAGAACACAGACGTCGCCGCCCGGCTTGTGCTTCCAGGGATACGACCGCGTGATGTTCCGCACGGTGTGCGGCGCGAACTGCTTGACGAAGACGAGGCCCTCGAAGTCAATCGCCGGGTTCTCAAACGTGATCGTGCGCAAGTGTCGCCGGGCGTCGATCCAGAGCCGCCGCGGGCCGGTCAGATCGGCGGCGGGGTCGGGAGACCCGCGCCGAGCGGGGGCGCTGGCCGCCTCGGCCAGTTCATCGCGGATCGACCGCAAGGCGGCAAGCTCGTGGGCGATCTCGGTGATCGCTTCTTCTGGGGGCTCGCTGCGCTCGACCCCAGCCACCCTGCGGAAGTCCGAGGCCATTCGGGTCGCGCGGTCGATCATCGTGTCGACCGAGGCGACGAGCTTGGCCGGGTCGCGATGGATCCGGGCGCTTACGGCCTGGCGGACCCAGTCGCCTTCGAGCCGCGCGTCGGCCGGGAGGCCGGACCACGTTTTGTACCAGTCCGGCGGCTCGGGGCCGGGCCAAACGGTCGCTTGCCCACTGTTCTCCCCGCCGACCTTGGTGGCAATGGCCCATTCGGCCGTCCCTCGCACGAACGGGTCCTCGTGCCCCAGCAGTCCGGCGGCCAGCGCGGCGAGCTTCGCCGAGAGCCGATTGTTCTCGGCCATGCGCAGCAGAAGCTCGGCCACCGCCGGCGCCGCTTGGGGTTGCCTTTCCAGAAGCGACTGAAGCTCGGCCGCCGCCCGGTCGTCGAGTCGGGCCAGGCTCGTGGCGAGCGCGTCGAGCCGGGCCGGGGCTTGGGGCGTTGCCAGAACGGCCACGAGCTTTTCGACGTCGTCGGGATCGACGTACTCGCTTCCAAGCGCGTACTTGTCTTTGAGATCGTTTCCCAGTCGGCTCAGCTCCTTCGCGCCCAGGGCTCGGTTGTAGACGAGCATCTCGGCCACGTTGCCGGTGAGCGTGTAGAACGTGCCGGTGTTGTCGGCGTCCTTGCGCCGCGCTCCGACCAGAACGTCTACGTTGGAGGAACCGCTTCCGGCCTTGAACGAAAGGCACGGTGTCCCGTTCAGGTAGACGTCGGCCCGGGCGCCGTCGCAGATGGCCACGGCGAGGTTCGTCTCCGACGCCCGGGCTGCCTCGCGCATCACGCCGAAGGCAATCGCTCCTTGTCTTCCCGGCGCGGCGTAAAACTGGTAGGCCCGTTGGCCGGCCGCGCCGCCGCCCTTGGAAAGAAACGTGCCGCAGTTCTTGCCGGCGACCTGGTAGACCACAACGATCGTGAAAGGCTGGCCGGGCCGAAAATCGAGGCCGGCCGGCTGACCCAGGTTCAGGAAGGCGTGGCCGTCGAAGCAGACGACCGGCTTGCCGCCGAGCCCCTCGGGCACGTATAGCGGTTGGCCGGCCGGGTCGGCTTGCCCGGCGTGGTTGCCGCAGGGGGACTTATCGGCCCAGCGGCTCACGCGGCCGGCGGCGTCCAAGGTGAACGTGCCGGCATCGTCGGCATCGAGCCAGAGGACGAGGCCGTCGGCAATCGGCTTGGAAAAAGCCGCTGCCGGCGCCGCAACCACGATCACGGCAAGTGTGAGTCGCGTGAGCTTCGAGCATCCCATTCGCATGCAAGCTTCTCCCTTGATCGGCCGACCGCCGGACGATCGCGTGGTTGAATGTTCAGTCCTCGCCGCCGCTTGCGGCTTCGCCCCAGGGGACTTCGCAGGTTGGGCGAAGCCGCAAGCGGCTGACGACGGATCCGGATTATTCTGTCCCCATGATGATCGGCATCCGCGCGGCAAACGGCGTGGCCATTTCGACGCGGATCTCCCGCCGCGGCTCGCCGCCGTCGGCCGGACGCCGGTTGTAGAACGTGTCGTAGTAGGGGGCGTTGGCGTCGATCCACGTGACCAGGGCAAGCCACTCGTCGTCGCTCAGCCGGGCTTCCTCCTGGTGGAGATTGTCGTCGAGAAGCACCTCGATGAGCCGGCTCCGGTGGGACCCAAACTGCTTTGGCCGCGAAACGGCCGAGCCGTCGAACCGGTTCGACACGGAGACCATCGCCGGTGCGTCTTTCTCGGCCCCGGGCGTCTTGCCGAACAGCGTCCGGTAGGATTGGTAGAAGCCGTCGTCGGCCCTGGCGGCCGTCAGGTCGACGCCTCCATCCGGATTCGTTGCGCCATGGCAGCCGACGCAGCGGCGATCGAGGATCGGCTGAATCAGCCATTCATAGCCCAGGAGTTTTTCCGCGCCCCAGGGCGGCGGTGTTGGCGTGTCGGCTTCGTGGAGCATGGCCTTGGGCGGGGGCCCTTCCTGCGGAAGCGTGTGCGGCGTGACGCTCCGGATCGCCGCCTCGACGTTGATCCCTTCGGTTGGGTCGACCAGCACCACGGGCCCGTAGGCAAACGTGTGATGGCCGGTGGCGATCGCGACCAGCTTCGAGCTTCCGGGGACCGAGCGGGCGTCGCGCAGGCCGAAGGGGGCCTTGAGGTGCTGGTTGGCGACGGCGTCGGCCTTGGTGCCGTCGGGCCGCACCTGCCAGATCGAGTGGACCTCGAAGAAGTGGCGCTCCTGGTACTCCCATCGCGTGTAAGCGATCAGTCCGTTTTGGAGGCTGTGGGGATAGCGGTCGATGTCCTTGTTGTCGCTCAGTCGCCGCAGGTTCTTCCCGTCCGGCGAGACGGCGTAAAGGTTCACCACCGTGTGGTCGGCCGAGAACTTGCCGCACTCCGAGGAGCGGCCGGATCGGTCGGAGGCGAACACCACGTCGCCATTTGCACAGTAGGTCGGCTCGAAGTCGCTCCAGTAGGGATCGCTGGTCAGTTGCCGAAGCCCGGCGCCGTCGAGCCGGACCTCGTAAAGATGGGTCGGCTGCTGGCGGCCGCGAAGCTCGAAGACGTCGTCTCCGGCGGCCGTATCGAGGCCGGGCGGCCAGTCGGGCTGACGGGCGTAGGCGAACACCACGCGGTCGGCGTTCCACCAGAGGTCCATGCCGTGGACGTGCCCCGGGCCGAGTTGCCCGAGGAGCATGTCTCGCACTTCTCCGCTGGGCTCCAGGCCGGTCTTGATCGAGATGTCGCCGCCCGGCTTGTGGCACCAGGGATACTGGGAGCCGGTGATGTTGCGGTGCGAATGGGCCGGGTGACGCCGGACAAACACGATTCGGTTGAAATCGACGGCCGGGTTGGCCAACACGATGGGCCGGGCCGCGCGCCGGGCCGAAAGCCAAAGGCGCCGGTGGCCCGTAATGTCGTCGGGCGACTGCTCGACCCGCTCGGCAAGCTCGCTACGTATCGACGCCAACCGATCAAGCTGCCCGGCGACCATTGCCCTCGTGTTGGGGGAAGCCGACCGCAGGACCTCCGAAGCGGCCCCTTCCGCTCGCTCGATGATCTTTCCCACGGAGCCCAGGAGCTTTTGGCCGTCGCGGTGGATGTCCCAGACGACGGCCAGCCGGGCGTAGTCGGCTTCAAGGAGGAAGTCGGCACTGAGACTCGACCACCGCCGAAACCAATCGGGCGGATCGGGCCGCGGCCAAACGATCTCTTGGCCCCCGTTCTCTCTGCCGACCTTGGTGGCGATTGCCCACTCGGCCAAGGCGCGGACAAACGGGTCCTCGTGCCCCAGGAGTTCGGCAGCCCGTGCGGCCAACCCGTCGGTCAGGCCGTCCTTCGGGGCGATCCGCCACAATAGCTCGGCCGAGGCGGTTGGGTCCGAGGCGGCCTCGATCCGCGCCGCAAGGTCGCCGACTTCCTCGCCGGCGCCAACCGAAGCGATCGGGATTGCGGCAAGAACGGCCACTGGCAGCAACAAAGTCTTCACCCGGCGACTTGCTTCCACAAGCACGGTCGGCCTCCCTACCCGGTTGGTGGTTCACAGCAACTCCAAGGTGTGATTATAGATCGGGCGACGAAGGGGTTTCAAGTCAGTTCGTCAGATGGTTTACGGGCCCTGTAAGAAATATTGTGTCAGCTAGCAAAAATGGATACCCTGTGCAACCCTTTTTCTGGATAGGAGACTGACACATGGATGCTTCGTTACGATCGAAAGCCGAACGGCTAGCAAGTGACATCGCCAGCCAGGCCCGGACGGCCGAGGACCTCAATGGGCTGACGCGGTTGATGGAAGCGGTGTGGCCGATTGGCTATTTTGACGGCATCGTGGTGCATGTACACGGTGCGAACGGAAGGGTCTCGCAACACACGATTTACGTTGCGCTCGGCGTAAATCTCGAAGGTCACAAGGAGCTGCTTGGGCTGTGGCTCGGCCAGACAGTGACGCTGTCCCTGAGACACAGTTGGAGTTCCCTTCGGTCGGCAGCCGCATCTTCCACTTCAAGGCACGCTGAGACGATCAGCGTCATTCTTCGCCGGTTCCGCCAATAACTGCAGAGGCGGTTCCGCCCACCGGTGGACGATGCCACAGCGAACGCCAGTATGCCCGGTCCGTCTCGTAGGGGTCGAGGGCGTCTTCGGCCGGGTCGAAACTGTCGGGCAGTACGCCGAAGCGTTTCATCCAGCGGACATAGTGCTCGCTGGGGCGCGTGCCCGGCATATCGTACCGCCCGGCCTTCTCCTGCCGCGCCTTGGCCGCCCGGATGGCCGCAAGGATCTTCTGGTAGTCGGGGTCGCTGGTGTCGCGGAAGACGACGGGCTGGCCGTACCCATCTTTGCACCATCCGTACCCTCCCGCCGCCTTGGCCAGTGGCGCCAGCAGGATCATCGATTTCTCGGGATAGGAGAGGTTGTACAGGTTCCAGCAGTGTTTGGGCTCGTTCATCTTTCCCTTCCGGACGCGCCGGCCCATCGACGCGGCCGAGTCGTGGCACCAGAGACACCGGTCATAGACGCGCCGGTCTAGCGGCTGTCCGATTTCGACCCTGGCATTGTTTGCCAACGCCCCGGCGACC
>JBDRTC010000022.1:0-3594 GCA_043824335.1 Planctomycetota bacterium
CTTCTCGCTCGAATTTATTCCGATTTTCTCTACTACATCCTGTGCAAGCACGCACATGCTAGCACAGAATAAGCAATTCACGAAAATACTGCGTCGAATTAACGGCCGGGTGAACACCCCTGTCGCTAGCAGCGATCGCACCTCATATTGACACGTCTTGCCTGCTAGCTTCAGGATATTGTGGCTGAGAAGTGCGGAAAGGGAGATTGAAGGCTCTCGCCTCCAGCCTGGCGACGAAGACCTCGATGCCGTGCCTATTGACGCAATCGCCGGGCGGCATCTGGTCGTTGAGGAGAAGATGGACGGCGCGAACTGCGGCATCAGCTTCAGTCCCTCGGGCGAGTTGCTACTGCAAAGTCGCGGACACTACCTCACCGGCGGCGCCCGCGAGAAGCACTTCACCCTGTTCAAGCAGTGGGCCACGGTCCACACTGCGGGCCTGTACGAGCGTCTCGGCAGCCGCTACGTCCTCTACGGGGAGTGGCTCTACGCGAAGCACACGATTTTCTACGACGCGCTACCTCACTACCTGATGGAGTTCGACATCCTCGATACCCACACCGGCCAATTCCTCAGCACACCACGCCGGGCCGAGTTGTTGGAGGGGTTGCCAATCGTATCGGTACGCGTCCTGTCCGAGGGGAGCACGAAACGCATCCAGGAGCTGACCGATCTGCTAGGGCCGTCCGCTTTCATCACCCCGAATCACCTTCAACGTCTGCGGGAGGTGTGCAAGCGACATGACCTCGATCCCGAGCGAGTGCTGCGGGAAGCGGAATCCTCCAGAGACATGGACGGCCTCTACATCAAGGTAGAGGAGAACGGCGTTGTGACCGGGCGATACAAGTATGTGCGTGCCAGATTCCTGACCGCCGTGTTGGCCGCTGAAGGACACTGGCTGAATCGTCCGATTGTCCCCAACCTCTTGCAGGAAGACGTGGATTTGTTCAACGTCGTCTAACTCGATGAGCCGCAAGCCAAACGTCGTGATCAGCAGGAGTTGCTCACTCGGGTTGAGCTATTCCGTGAGTCTGCCCGGGAGAACCGGTGCTACACTGCGCCTCGCCCGTTTGCATCGGAGCATACGCGCTTTCTCTACTTCCAAGGCCGCCAGCTCGATCCCGACTGTGAAGCCCATGATGACACACGGCTGGAGGTCATTCTGATGTCCGGCCTTCCCGCTACCGGCAAGGACCACTGGATCGCCGAGCACGCCGCGGACTGGCCCGTCGTGTCCTTGGACACGATCCGTAACGATCTGGGTATTTCGCCGGGCGACAATCAGGGCGCCGTCGTCGCGACGGCCAAAGAGAAAGCGCGAGGCCATCTGCGACGTTCGGAACCATTCGTGTGGAACGCCACCAACACCACCCGGCCAATGCGGGCTCAACTCGTCTCGCTCTTTCATCAGTACCGAGCGCGCATACGGATCGTGTATGCGGAAACCTGCTGGGAGGAGTTGCTGAGGTTGATGTACGAGGAGTCGATTCGAGTCCCAACGATCATCCGCGACCCGCGACTGCGGTCCGAGTTGCGTGGGCGTCGTTCCAGCGACATGGCTTTGAGCATCGACTTGGCCCCAACGATGCTCGCCCTGGCCGGGGTCCCGGTGCCCGAGTCGATGCAGGGACGCGAGGTCAGGTTCGGAGTGGTATTTAATGGTGGTGCGGAGAGGCCGGGAAGGCCCATATTGCAGGTCAACCTTTTGGGAACCGAGGTAACCGACGCCCACCTCGTACACCTCAAGGGACTGACCAGCCTCCGAGAGCTGTACTTCAACAACACCCAGGTCACCGACGCCGGGGTCAACGAGTTAAAGAAGGCATTGCCGAACTGCCGGATTCACCATTGACCCACCCGAGCACGTCTGGTGCAGTCGCCACGGTTGCGGCCATGACTGAGAGCGGCTCTGTGGTCTCGACGCAGGCGGGCATATCGTGTCAGACGAAGTCGCTGGCGTCAGGGCGAACGCGATACATGATGCTACGACTGAGACAATTCGTATAGCCCGCTGCCCACTCTCTTGAGCCTGCCCTGCCGGACCAACTCGTCCCAGACGGCCTGTGGAAACTGGTCCGGCGGCGTGATGCCCACGATCCCTGACTGGCGGCCGCTGCTCATGGGCCCCACACCGATTCGCGACTGGTCGTCCAGACAGGTCAATTTCAATCGCTTCTTAAAGGCTTTCATCGCCGCCTTGAGTTCCTGCGGAGTGGGTGACGGGGGTTGCGATGTATCGGACGGGGGCATGGAGAACTCCGCGCGACAGTGAAAGATGCAATGGGAATGACATTATCGCGTCAGAGGAAGTGGCTGGAAAGACGCGCCTGGAAAGAAAGCGGCCGGGACGGTATCCCGCCTGCGGGTGGCTCTTCCCTGCGTTTCTTGGCGGGCGTGTGACGGTTCCTTCCGCGGGGAGGCCCCCCAACGACGGCCTCCGAATTCAAAGAGCGTCGTGGACCGCCTGAGGCGTCTGACCGGCATGCGCGGCGATGGCCGGGCTGGGGCCAAAAGGCTGATACCGACGCGGCCCCCTTAAAAGTCCGTTGCTCTACCGACTGAGCTACAGCCTCTGGTCCCCGTGAGAGTTGGGGGTGGTTTGGCTTGCCTTGGTTGGTGCATGTCTCAGGATGTGGCCCGAGAGTCATGCTCGCGAGGCAAAGCCGAACCTCCAAGTTTACACGGAAAGCCGGGGTTCAGAAAACCTGACCGGCCTTTCCCGCCTTTCTTAGCCCGGGGGGGGAGGTGGAGGCGGTATTCGGGGCGCGGAGTCGGTTGGGGGACTCTTGGCAGCCGGGGATGGGTGTGGCTGCGGACTCGGCAGATCGGGCTGCGAAGCTGAGGTGTTGGGGAAAGCCGGAGGTGCGGCCGTGGTGGGCGGGGGTGGAGGTGCGGCGATCGGGCCGGCGCGGCCGGAGGACGCCTTGTGGGTAACAGTTTCCCCTCGCACCGAAGCGCGCCGGCGCTGCTCAAACCGGACGATGTTGCTCCCCAGCTTGATCAGGTCCCCGTCGCCGAGGGCCAGCGGCGAGCGGATCGGCCGTCCGTTCACGCTTGTGCCGATCCGGGAGTTGGCGTCCTCGACCACGTATTGCCCGTCCGGCTGTCGCGTGATCCGCAAGTGCTCCGAGTCCAGGTCCCGCCCGGCATAGCCCAAAAATGGCAAGGGGAGGTGATCTCCGCGGCCCAAGACCGTGGTTGTCTCGCTCAGGATCCATTGCCGGCCCGGCCCGAAGCCGTCGACGACGGTCAGCCAGGCTTCTTTGAGAACGACGTGCGTTAGCCCGATCAGGGCCCCGATGGAAACGCCGAGGATGACAAAAGCGACCGCGCGGCTCGACATGTCTGATCCGGAGTTGGCGATCGGGTCAAAGAGCAGACCGGCCAGGAAGCCGCCGGCTGCCCCGCCGATCAAGCCGTTTCGGAGCTTGACGGCGGATTTTTCCGAAACCCCCTGTGCACCGCCGATGCCCAGGCCCAAGACCATCCACGAGAGCGCCCGCGGCAGGCCGACCGGATCGGAGTAGACGAGCGCCCCAAGGAATCCCCCGCTTGCTGCGATGCAGACCGCGAACACGAGTTCGAGGGAGAATT